>DATHAP010000131.1 GCA_035489715.1 Actinomycetes bacterium | reverse complement strand
TTCAAACGCGTCTTCGCCGAAGGTGATCACGTGATCCTCCATTGCCACCAGGTGTGGCCGGGGGTCCATGAATACGCCGGAATCGACATCTTCCGGTTTGACGGCAGTGGCAAGATCGTCGAGCACTGGGACGTACTCCAGGTGATCCCCGAGTCCGCGGAAAACGACAACGGCATGCTTTGACGAGGGATCGGCGCAGCCGTCGTCTACGTGCCGATACCGAAGCACCGCCCGGTGGCTGACACGACCGACGGGAACCCGCAAGCTGTACGCGTCTCGGTCTGCCCTGGCCTCCGGTTGGTACCTTTCGGCCGCCAGCCTTACGACCTCCGACTTGTCTCGGTGATGGTCGACTCCGTCACCGTGCGCGATGGAATGCTTGGCCCACTACGCTCGGGCCGAAGCCGTCGATTGGCGAGGTCTTGCTGCGAGCGGTGACCTGGAGACAGAACTGACAGGCAAGGTCGCCGTCGTCGTCGGCGGAGGTACAGAAATCGGTCGGGCGACGGCCGTGGAGTTCGCCCGCGAGGGCGCATGCGTGGTCGTGGCTGGGCAGTTCGGAGGTTTGGACGCGGTGGCGAACTGTGCCGGCATGTCCATCGGGAGGAGACGATGCTCACCGGAACGGTCGCGGACTTCGATCGGGTGATCGATGTGAACCTGCGCGGCTCGCGGCTCGTGGCTCGTGCCGCAGCGCAGTCGGTGGTCAAGTTGGGAGACCTGGAGCGTCGGTCACGGTGTCGTCGATCAACGCCGTGCGCCCAGGCACGGTTGACTACTCGACGTCGAAGGCGGGAGTCGAAGGGCTGACGCGGGCGGCTGCCAGCGTGCTGGAGCCACACGGCATTCGGGTGAACATGGTCAGGTCCGGCTTCATCGACACAGCCATGTTGCGCTACGCCTGGGATGTACCTCCGGGGGTGCCCTTCCCGATTGGGCCCTCGGAGCAGGCGAACGTGCCGCTCGGTCGCGTGGGTCAACCGTCGGAGACAGCTCAGACCATCGTCTGGCTCTGTTCCTCGGCGGCGTCTTACATCAACGGGTAGCTGCCTCGACGTCGACGGCGGAGCACTCCTCGACTGACCCGCGCAGAAGTGCCGATACCGAGCACAGAGGGAAGCACAGCGCCGGGCAATGCCACGCTGCTGCACCAAATCACTGCCGCGCCTCGACCCCGCGACCGCTGGCGCGCCCTTCACGCAGGCTGAACCTGGCTACCCCCAACAGCGGCGGCAGCCGGCGGCCGGCTGGCCGCGTTGAGGCGACGGCAAGGTGCCGATCGGCCACCGGGTGCGCGGGACGACGTACTCCGACGGAGAGATCCGGCAGTACAACAGCGGAACGACACTGCACGAGGAGCCCGGTGAGCAGGTGCCGGTGGTGCTCAACCGCTAGGGCGACGCTGACGGCCCTTACGAGCAGGACGGGCACCCGTCCCGGCTACGGCGCGGGTCGTCTGTGTCTCGGGGGCAAGTGATCCATGGTTGTCCCGGTATCGGCCGCGACGACGTACGAACTGCCGCACATCAACGCCGTCCCGATGACAACCTGAGCACCATTCGGACGACTCTCGGGGCATGACGGACTTCGTCCCGGAGGAGTTGCTCTCCATGCCCGAGCAGCGCACCGGCAGCTGGCGCGATGCCGAGACGCCCGCACGCGTCGACCTCGTCGACGTGCTGTTCCGGCGGCACTACACCGCGATGCTCCGGCTCGCCGTGGTCATGCTGGGCAGCCGCGAGGCCGCGGAGGACGCCGTACAGGACGCCTTCGTCGCGCTGCACCGGCACCACCGCAAGCTGCGCGACCCGGACGCCGCGGAGGCGTACCTCCGCTCCTGCGTGCTCAACCGGTGCCGGTCGTTCGTACGCCGACAGGTCAGCCAGCGAGCGCCGAAGCCGCTGATGGTCGTGCGCACGCACGAGGAGAGCCCGGAGGACACCGCGGTCGGTCGGCACGAGGCCGACTCGCTGGTCACGGTCATGCGCACCCTGGCCCGACGCCAGCGCGAGGTCCTCGCCTGCCGCTACGTCCTCGAGCTCTCAGTCGCGGAGACCGCCCGTCTGCTCTCGATCAGCGAGGGAGCGGTGAAGTCCCACACCCATCGCGGGCTACGGGCCCTGCAGCAGCGGATCGAGGTGACCGCATGAGCACCGAGGAGCGCCTGGCGCGGGACATCGAGGCAGTCACCCGAGGAGTAGTTGTGGCCGAGTCAGACCTGAGGGATGCCCGGGCAGGCATCGAAGACCGGATCGGGAATGGCCGGCCCGACCGCCGCCGGACGGTCGTTGCGGCCGCGGCCGCCGCCGTCATCGTCTTCGTCCTGGGCGTCGCCGCGTTCCTGACGCTCGGCGGAGACGACACGGCGGCACCCCCCGCCAACGCGGGTCCGAGTCCGGCGCCGAGTCCGGGCATCAACGACCATGCCGAGTTCCTCGCCGGCGAGGCACCGACACCCGAAGGCGTGCAGGGCATCTGGCGGTTGGATAACGGTGGTGTGCTGATGCGCTTCGCACCGCCTAACCTGGTCTCCTTCGACCGCGAGGGTCGGCTGTTCGAAGGCCCCGGGGCCCAGGGCCGCTACCTGATCCAGGGCGACCGCATCATCATCAGCGTGGACGGCGGTCCGTACGCCTGCGGGGGCCAGCAGATCGCCATGCGGGCGTCCCTGCCGAAGACGGGCGAGATGCGCTTCGTCTACACCCAGCCGGGGACCGGGAAGTGCTATGCCGCCATGGACGAGCGTTGGGTCATGGAGCAGGTGCTGCCGGCATCACCGATCATCGCCAGCTACGACAACTCGCAGGCGGACGACTGGCTGCCTCTGAATGACGAGCGCGCTCTCCACGGCACCTGGTTCGCCGAGGGCGGCGGTTACGTGCTCGAGCTCGGCCGCGGCGGGGTCTACCACGTGGTGACCGGATCGGGTGAGCAGGTGGACTACGGCGGGTGGGAGCTGGAGGGCTCGCAGCTCACGCTCACCAGCTGGCCCGACTCCGTGGAGTGCAGCACGAACGACCGGCTCGTCCTCGGCGCGCTCGAGTACACCTCACCTGGCACCACCGCGATCCGGTCCGTCGTGCGGGAGAACACCTGCGGGGGCGAGTGGGCGGACAAGGCCTGGGTCCTCGTCCCGGACGAGGGCAACTGACGCGGGATCCCCTGGACCGCTGGCCCCGCTGACACGGGGACGGCGAGCGCTCAGTCCAGCGCGACCTCGGCGAGCTTCTTGACCTCGTCCGGGTCGCTCAGCGTCGGGTCGAGGATCAGCTCGTCGACGCCGGCGTCGGCGTACGCCGCGATGGCGCCCTGGACGGCCTCCGGCGTGCGCAGGGCACTGCCGGCGATCATGTCGGCGGTCTCGTCGCCCATGAAGGCGTAGTAGTAGCGCAGGTAGTTCCTCGACGCCTGGTCGTCGCCGAGCCCGAAGTAGATGAGAGCCGCGATCCGAGGCGCCCCCTCGCGGCCGGCGTCGGTCCACGCCGTGCGCACCTTGCCCGCCCACTCGGCGACCGCGTCCGGCGGCATGCCGCCGGCGGTCCAGCCCTGCACGTCGTGCTCGGCGATGCGGCGCAGGGTCGCGTCGGTCGTCCCGCCGATGAGGATCGGCAGCGGTGCCTGCACGGGCGACGGCGCGACGGGTCGGGTGCCGGACAAGATCTCCTTGCCCCCGAACGCCGTCCGGAGGTCGCGCAGTTGCTGGTCGAAGACCTTGCCGCGCGACGAGAAGTCACGACCGGTGAGCCGGAAGTCGGCGTCGCGCCATCCGACGCCGATGCCGAGGGTGAGCCGGCCTCCGCTGATCTGGTCGACGGTCACGGCCTGCTTGGCCAGTTCGGCGGTGCTACGAGCCGGGCTGATCAGGACGTTGCTGAAGAAGCGGATCCGCTCGGTGACGGCGGCGGCAGCCGCGAACACCGTGAGCTCCTCGTAGCCCGGGTGCGCAACCGCGCCGATCGTGGCCAGCGAGCTGAATCCCGCCTCGTCGGCCCGCCGGGCCCAGGTCAGCAGCTGCTCCCCCGTCGCCCCGGTCACCGTGTTCGGGATGCCGATGCCGATCTCCACGTCGCCCTCCGGTCGTATCAGTGGCTGTGTGCTCAACAGTTGCCCGCGCACTAACGTCAGGTCGTGGCGCCTCCTTCCCCGATGTGGCCCGACGACGCCCGGCGGCGGGTGGCCGATGCCCGGGTCGCCCGGCTGGCGACGGTGCGGCCCGACGGCGCACCCCACGTGGTGCCCGTGACCTTCGCCCTGGTCGACGACGACCGGGTCGTCACGGCCGTCGACGCCAAGGCGAAGACGACCCAGCGCCTGCAACGCCTCGCCAACGTCGAGACCGAGCCACGGGTCGCGCTGCTCGTCGACCACTACGACGAGGACTGGCAGCAGCTGTGGTGGGCGCGTCTGGACGGCACCGCCCGGGTGGTCCGCGAGGAGCCCGAGCGCGGCAGGTTGATCGAGCCGCTGCTCGTGAAGTACGGGCAGTACGCGGACGCGCGGCCAACCGGCCCGGTCGTCGTGGTCGAGGTCGGCGACGTGCGTTACTGGTCGGCCAGGAGGACCCGATGAGGGCCCTCGTGCACACCCGCTACGGCGGGCCCGACGCGCTCCGGCTGGAGGACGTCCCTGTCCCGACGCCCGGCAGCGGCGAGGTGCTGGTGAGGGTCGCAGCCGCGTCGGTCGCCGCGTCGGACTGGGAGGTGCTGACCGGCTCGCCGCTGTACGCCCGGCTCGGCGGGCTGCGCCGCCCTCGCCGTCGACGCCTCGGCTCCGACCTGGCGGGCACCGTCGAGCGCAACGGTCCGGCCGCCGCACGGTTCCGGCCCGGTGACCGGGTGACGGCGTACGTCGCCCGGCTGGGCTGCTTCGCCGAGTACGTCGTCGTGCCCGAGCGCAACCTCGCGCCGATCCCCGACCAGATGCCGGACGACATCGCGTCCACGCTGCCCCAGTCCGGGCCCATCGCGCTGCAGGGCATCCGGACAAAGGGCGGCCTCACGGCAGGCCAGCACGTCTGCGTCAACGGCGCCGGCGGAGGCACCGGAGTGCTCGCGGTGCAACTGGCCAAGGCCGCGGGAGCAGAGGTCACCGCCGTCGACAACGGCCACAAGCAGGAGTTCATGCGCGGCACCGGCGCCGACCACGTCGTCGACTACGAGCGCGACGACGTGACCAGCCCGGGCGGCCGCTTCGACCTGGTCCTCGACCTGGCCGCGCACCGGTCCGCCTTCGACTGGCGCCAGGTGCTCGCCCCGGACGGGCGGTACCTCCTCGTCGGCGGCGACATGGGACCGCTGCTGCAGTCAGCGCTGCTCGGCCCTGCGCTCCGGCAGCGACGTCTGCGCGTCCTCGCCGTTCGGTTCCGCGCCGAGGACATCGCCCCCGTGCTCGACCTCTGGTCCGACGGCACGCTGGCCCCGGTCGTCGATGCCCGCTTCGCCCTGGACGAGGTGGTGGACGCGCTGCGGTACGTCGGCGCGGGCAGATCCTGCGGCAAGGTCGTCGTGCAGCCCTGACCGGGAACCGTCGCGCGCTCCGACGCGGCGACACGCGTGGGCGCTGCTGCCCCGTGGTCAGCAGCGTCAGGTGCCCCTGCTCGCGCTGGGCTCGCCGTTCGGCGGCACTTGCACGGCCAGGATCGCCCAGACCTCCTTCCCGGTGTCGCCGTCGACCCGGACGCCCCAGTCGCTCACCAGCCCGGCGACCACGGCCATCCCGCGACCGCCCTCGCGGGACGGGTCGGCCCCGTGGAGCTGGGGCACGCCCAGGCCGCGGTCCTGCACCCCGACCGAGATGAACCCGTCGATCACCCGGACCCGCAGGGTGATCGGGCCGGTGCCGTGCACCACGGCATTGGTGACCAGCTCGCTCACGACGAGCTCGACGTCGGCCGCGAGCGAGTCGACGCGGTCGCTATCGGTATCAGCCAGGCCGCGGAACAGGTCACGGACACTGTTGCGTGCATCTGCTGGTGCCCCTTGGCGCCGGTCCAGCTCGCGGACGAGCGAGGTGACCATCGCGCACCTCCCGGGAGACCTCTGTGCCGGCCACCGGGGTCCGGGGTGGTGAGAACGAGTGAACCATGTCGTGCGGTCCACGAAGCGTACCCAGGCGGGGCGGGTCTACGCGCGAGGCGACTTCGTACGTCGCGGGGCCTTCAGGTCGAGCTTCCGCGACACCACCCGATCAGCCACGTCGGACAGCTTCTCGCTCTGCGACCGGGCGTAGCTGCGCATGAGGTCGAAGGCCTCGTCGACGTGCAGCCCGAGCCGCTCGGCGATCACCCCCTTGGCCTGCTCGATCACGACCCTGCTGCTCAGCGCGTCCTGCAGCTGGCGGGCGAGCACCTCGCGGCGCTGGCTGCCGCGCTCCTGCAGGATGCCGATGGTCGCCACGTCGGCCAGCGCCTGGGCGAGACTGCGGTCGACGGTGCCGAGCGGGCCGGCGCCGATGCGGAACATGTTGAGCGCGCCGATCGTCTCCGAGCGCAGCCGCAACGGCAGCGCGAGCACCGACCTGAAGCCGGCGGCCGTCGCCTCGGAGCCGAACCTCGGCCACCGGGTCCCGTCACCGTCCTCCAGGTCGTCGCTGGAGACGGCCGCACCGCTGGCGAAGCAATCGAGGCAGGGGCCTTCCTCGTTCTGGAGTTCGTAGAGCTCGAGCAGCCGCACCTGCTCGCTCGACGACGCAGCGACCCGCAGCACACCGCCACGGTCGGCCAGCATCAGTCCGGCCGCGTCGACATCGAGCAGGTCGACGCAGTGCCCGGCGAGTGCGTGCAGGAACTCCAGCACGTCGTAGTCGGCGACCAGGGTGTCCGCCAGCTCGACGAACGCGTCTGCCAGATGCTGCTCGCGCCCGGCCGCCGCTGGTCCCAGGGTGTCGTCGCTCATGTCATCTCTCCGCGGCGGTCAGTCGCAGCCGGCGCTCGAGCACGTCCCTGGCGACCTCTTGGAGCGGCCGCCCGTCCCGGTAAGCCCGGGCCCGCAGGGCTGCGAACGCCGCCTCGGCACCTGTGTCGAGCTGGACCATCACCATGCCCGTCGCCTGGTAGACCACGCTCGACCCGGAGCGTCCTAGCGTGACATCGTCCTCATCACCGGCCGGTGAGGCCGCCTGGATCTCGAGCAGGACGTTCACCGCCGCGGACGCATAGTCCTGCGCCTCCTCCACCTGCTCGTCGACCAGGCCTCCCGTGGACCCGCGGTAGAGGTCCAGCGCCCCGAGCCGGAGCTCACCGACCAGCAAGGGGACCGCGAACGAGGCCCGGACACCGAGCGCTACAGCCGCGGGCGTGAAGATCGGCCACCGTTCACCGACGTCCGGCCGGTCCATGTCGGCCACCACCACCGGCGCGCCCGACCTGACCGCGTCGACGCACGGGCCCTGACCCAGCAGCACCTGCAGGTCCTCGATCCGGTCGCTCACGTCGTCGGTCGCCGCGACCTTGCGGTGCTCCCCCGGACCGTTGCTCACCGACAGGCCGGCACCGCTGACAAACAGGCTGTCCACCGCCATCGTGCACAGCTGGAGCACCGGGTCCTCGCCGGTGCCCGCAGCGTGCATCAGGTCGCGCACCCGGTGCTCGCGCATCCGTCGCACCTCCGACCGGGCACCCGGACGGCGACGGCAAGAGGGCACGTACGCCCGCTGGTGAGAAGCCGCGACACGACCCCACCGTACTGCCGATCGCATTCGCTGGACACGGCACGGTGCCCCCGCCGCGCCAGCGGCGGGGGCACCGGCGCCAGCCGGTCTGCCGCAGGCTCCCCTGCTCGGCCTGGGGCTGGTCCGACGGGCTCGCCTCGCACCGAACTCCGAGACGACGTGACGCGCCGGGCTCGTCTGGGTCGACGAGGACCGGAGGCTGCGCTTTTCAACACCCGACCCGCTCGACGGTCATGTCCGTCCCGCCGGGGTCCAGGGCGTGCTGATGATCGTACGCCCGCACCGTCACCATGGCCAAGCCCCTGGCCAAGCCCTGGGACCACCGCTCAGCCGGTGCTGCTCGGGGCGGTGTCCAGCGCTTGGTTCACCGCGAGCCAGCTGACCACCCGGGTCCGCCAGCGGGAGATCGAGTCGCCGGTGAACGACGGCATCTGGACGCCGTCGACGTCGCGGATCATGACGGCGAAGTCGGCCGGGTACCCCTGCTCGAGCCACCGCGAGAACGGGTCCCACATCTCGTCCCGGAAGCCCCGGCGCCGGTACAGCGCGGCGAAGGCCTCCTGCACGACGTCCGCCCACAGGCGCTCGACCACCACGCTCACCTCTGACACGTGACCTGCTCCGTCCACGTGGGATCAGACGCCCCACTGTCGTCCCGGTTGACCACCCGGATGCAGGGATCACACAAGTTGCTGGGCAGGCCCGCCCGAGAAGGACCACACTGGCCCGCATGAGGGGACTGGCCCGGCCTCCCTTCGTGGGACGGGCGGACGAGCTCTCGCTGCTGCGCGAGGGCCTCCTAGCCGCGACCGGCAGCCGGCCGAGCTGCGTCGCCGTGACCGGTGACGCAGGTGTCGGCAAGACCCGGCTGCTGGCCGAGCTCGCCCAGCACGCGCGGCAGGAGGGCGCCCGGGTGGTCGCCGGGGCCGGCCTGGACCTGGCCGCAGGCGAGTTCCCGTTCGGGGTCTTTCTCGCGGCGCTGCGCGACCTGGCCCGGTCGGAGCGCGGGACGGGTGACGCGGCAGGCCAGCCGGTGCGCCCGGCGACGTACGACGAGGTCATGGACCTGCTGCGCGCGGACCCCGGCGAGACGGCCGGCGGGCGCGGCGCCCGCAGCCAGCTGTTCGACCGCGTCCTCGACCTGCTCGGCGAGCTCAGCGACCAGCAGCCGCTGGTGCTCGTCTTCGAGGACCTGCACTGGGCCGACCGCTCCAGCCTCGACCTGCTGCTCTTCCTCGTGCAGGACCTCTGCCAGGAGCGCGACCTGCTCCGGGACCTGCCTCGCGAGCGGATCCTGATCGTCCTGTCCTGGCGCACCGACGAGGCGGTGGACCAGAGCTCACGCGCCGAGGCCCTCACCGACCTCGCGCGGCTGGACTGCGTGGAGCACCTGCGGCTGCGCGCGCTGCCGCACGAGGACGTGACGGCGATCATCCATGCGGTGACCCCGGACCCGGTGCCGCCCCAGCGCGCCGACGACATCGTGCGCCGCAGCGCGGGCAACCCGCTGTTCGCGCAGGAGCTGGTCGCCGCGGGACGCACGACCGGGGCGGCGCCGGTCACGACCATCCGCGACGTGGTGCTGCGCCGGGCCCGGCGGCTCTCCGACGACGCCGCGCAGGCCGTGCGGGCGCTCGCCGTCATCGGCCGGCCGACCGACCACGAGCTGCTCGCCGAGGTCTCCTCGCTGCAGCCCGCGGCGCTCGCGGCCGGGCTGCGCGAGGCCCTCGACCAGCGCATCCTCCGGCGGGAGGGGGACGGCGACCTGGTGTCGTTCCGGCACCCGCTCGGCCAGGAGTCGGTCTACGACGACGTGCTGCCCAGCGAGCGCATCGACCTGCACCGGCGCACGGCAGAGGTCCTCGACCGCCGGGCCGGCGAGGGCAAGGGGTCGGCGCTCGGTGTCGCGGAGCTGGCCCACCACTGGCACGAGGCGCAGGTGTGGACGAAGGCGCTGCCGGCAGCGGTCCAGGCCGCGCGGGAGGCGGCCGTGGTCACCGGCTTCGCCGAGGCGTACGGCCAGTACCGTCGCGCGCTCGACGCCTGGGGCCACGTGCCCGACGCGTCGGCGAACGTCGGTACGTCGCTCGCGACGCTGCAGCAGGAGGCCGCCGAGGCCGCGCACTGGGCCGGTGACACCGCCGAGGCCGTCACCCTCGCCAGCAACGCCCGCGAGACAGCGCGGACCCGCGGCGACACCCACGTCGAAGCCCTGCTCAGCGAGCGCCTCGGCCGCTACCTGTGGGAGCTCGGCGACGCGGTCGGAAGCCTGGCCGCCGACCGGGAAGCCGTGCGGCTGCTCGACGACGAGGCGCCCAGCGACCTCAAGGCCCGCGCTCGCGCCGCGCTCGCCACCGGCCTGCTCCTCGACGGCGACTCCGCCGAGGCCGCGACCCAGGCCCAAGCGGCGATCGAGCTGGCCCGAGCGGCCGGCCGGCTCGAGGAGGAGGGCTACGCGCTCACCACGCTCGGCGTCTGCCAGACGCTCAATGGGCGACTGGATGACGGGCTCGCGACCTTGGAGCGGGCCCGCCAGATCTGCGACGAGTGCGGCAGCCTCGAGGAGATCCTGCGCGTCTACGGGGACCTCACG
>DATHAP010000130.1 GCA_035489715.1 Actinomycetes bacterium | reverse complement strand
AGCCGGTGGACGAGCAGCCGGTGGACGAGCAGCCGGTGGACGAGCAGCCGGTGGACGAGCAGCCGGTGGACGAGCAGCCGGTGGACGAGGCGCCTGCGGACGAGGCGCCGGCGGACGAGCAGCCGGTGGACGAGCAGCCGGTGTACGACGAGCAGCCGGTGGACGGGACCCCGATGCATGAGGACGTCCCGTCCGGCCCGTCGGCCCCCGGCGACCTCCGGGTCGCGGCCGCTGTCCGCCGCCTCGAGGAGCTGGGCGACAGCCCGCCCGAGGAGCACGTCGAGGTCTACGAGCAGGTGCACCGGGTGCTGCAGGAGACCCTCGGCGACGCCCAGCAGGACAGGTCCGACGGGGGATGACCCGACGCGCCCGGCTGGACGCGGAGCTGGTCCGGCGCGGCCTGGCCCGGTCCCGCGAGCAGGCCGCGCAGCTGGTCGCCGCCGGCCGGGTGCGGGTACCCGGCCGTACGGCGGTCAAGCCGGCCACCCAGGTGACCCCTGCCGAGCCGATCGTCGTGGACGAGCCGACGGGGGAGACCTACGTCTCCCGGGGCGGGCACAAGCTGGCCGGCGCGCTCGACGCCTTCGCCGGGGCCGGCCTCACGGTCGAGGGGCGCCGGGCGATGGACGCCGGGGCGTCGACCGGGGGGTTCACCGACGTGCTGCTGCGCCGCGGCGCCCTCTCGGTGGTCTGCGTGGACGTCGGCTACGGGCAGCTGGCCTGGTCGCTGCAGACGGACGACCGGGTCACCGTGCTCGACCGGACCAACGTGCGCGAGATCGAGCCGGCCATGGTCGGCGGCCCGGTCGACCTCGTGGTGGCCGACCTGTCCTTCATCAGCCTGCGGCTGGTGCTGCCTGCGCTGGCCGGGGTGACCGGCCCCGACGGAGACCTGGTGGTGATGGTGAAGCCGCAGTTCGAGGTCGGTCGCGAGGCGCTCGGTGCCGGTGGCGTGGTGCGCGAGCCGGCCCAGCGTGCCGCCGCGGTGGCCGGGGTCGCGGCCGGCGCGCCCGGGCTCGGGCTCGGAGTCGCCGGTGTGGCCGCGAGCCCGCTGCCCGGCCCCGCCGGCAACGTCGAGTACTTCCTGTGGCTGCGGCGCGGCGCCCCGGCCCTGGACCCGGCCGAGCTCGAGCGAGCCGTCGCAGCGGGTCCGCAGTGACGGGGGGCACCGTGCCGTCAGCTCGCCAGGTGCTCTTCGTCGGGCACACCGGCCGCGAGGAGGCCCGGGCCGCGGTACGGGGGGCTGCGCAGCGGCTCACGGCCGCGGGGGTCGGCGTGCGCGTCCTCGCCGAGGAGGCGCCGGAGCCGCGCCTGCCGGGCGTCCGAGCGGTCGGCCCGGACGAGGACCCGGCGGCCGACTGCGAGCTGGTCGTCGTCTTCGGCGGCGACGGGACCCTCCTGCGTGCGGCAGAGATCGCCCGCGGCACCCGGGTCCCCCTGCTCGGGGTCAACCTCGGCCACGTGGGCTTCCTCGCGGAGGCCGAGCCGGACCGCATCGACGACACCGTCGACCGGGTCGTCGCCCAGGACTACACGGTCGAGGAGCGGATGACCCTGGACGTCACGGTGACGGTGGACGGCGCCGTGGTCGCCCGCAACTGGGCTGTCAACGAGGCCTCGGTCGAGAAGGCCAGCCGGGAGCGGATGCTCGAGGTCGTCGTCGAGGTGGACGGACGCCCGTTGTCGCGCTGGGGCTGCGACGGGGTCGTGCTCGCGACGCCGACCGGCTCGACGGCCTACGCGTTCTCGGCCGGCGGCCCGGTCGTGTGGCCCGAGGTCGCCGCCCTGCTCATGGTGCCGATCAGTGCGCACGCCCTGTTCTCGCGGCCGCTGGTCGTGGCTCCGGACTCGGTGCTGGCGGTCGAGGTGGTCCCGCGCAGCGACGGTGCCGGCGTGCTCTGGTGCGACGGCCGGCGGGCGGCCGAGCTGCCCAGCGGAGCCCGGATCGAGGCGCGCCGCGGTGACAAGCCGGTGCGGCTGGCCCGGCTGCACAGCGCTCCGTTCACCGACCGCCTGGTGGCGAAGTTCGACCTGCCGGTCATGGGCTGGCGCGGCGCGCGTCGCACCGCTTCCGACCGACCCCTTCATTAGGCTCGGCAGCCGTGCTCGAGGAGATGCGCATCAGCGGCCTCGGCGTCATCGACGACGCCGTGCTCGAGCTCGCGCCCGGGCTCACCGTGGTGACGGGCGAGACCGGCGCCGGCAAGACGATGGTGGTTACCGGGCTCGGCCTGCTCTTCGGCGGCCGGGCCGACCCCGGCGCGGTCCGGGCCGGCGTCGCGAGCGCGGTGGTCGAGGGCCGGGTGCGGGTCGACCCGCTCGGGCCGGTCGCGGCCCGCGCCGCCGAGGCCGGCGGCGAGCTGGACGAGGACGTGCTCGTGCTGGCCCGCAGCGTCTCGGCCGAGGGCCGCTCGCGCGCCTACCTCGGTGGGCGCGGCGTCCCGGCCGGCACGCTGGCCGAGCTGGCCGACTCGTGCGTCGCCGTGCACGGCCAGTCCGACCAGTCGCGGCTGCTCCAGCCCGCGCGGCAGCGCGCTGCCCTGGACAGCTTCGGCGGAGCCGCCGTGGGCGAGCCCCTCGCGACGTACCGAGACCGGTTCGAGGAGCTGCGCTCGGTCCGCGCCGAGCTGGTGGAGATCACGAGTCAGGCGCGAGAGCGGGCGCAGGAGGCCGACCTCCTGCGGTTCGGCCTCGACGAGATCGAGGCGGTCGGCCCCCAGCCCGGCGAGGCGGCGGCGCTGGCGGTCGAGGAGGCCCGGCTCGGTCACGCCGACGGGCTGCGGGTGGCCGGCGACGCGGCCCGCACCGCCCTCGTCGGCGACGAGGCCGCGCTGGACGCGCCGGACGCGACCGGGCTGGTGGCGGCGGCGCGCGGCGCGCTGGAGGGGGTCGGCGTCGACGACCCCGCGCTGCTGGCGCTGGTCGAGCGGCTGCGCGAGCTCTCCTACCTGCTGGCCGACCTCGGGGCCGACGTCTCGGCCTACGCGTCCGCCGTCGAGACCGACCCGGCCCGGCTGGCGGTGGTGCAGGAGCGGCGCGCGGCGGTGACCAGGCTGGTGCGCAAGTACGTCGGGGCCGCCGTGACCGAGCACCGCCCGGCAGCCGGGGGCGCCGAGGGCGCAGCCCCCGCTGACGGCGCCGACGAGGTGCTCGCCTGGGCCGAGCGGGCGGCGGCCCGGCTGGCCGCGCTGGACGGCGACGACGGCCGGGTCACCGCGCTGCGCGATCGGCGGGACGCCCTGCTCGCCGAGCTCGGCGACCTGGCCGGCCAGGTCTCCCGGGCCCGGACGGCGGCGGCCGCCGAGCTCTCGACCCGGGTGACCGACGAGCTGGCGGCGCTGGCCATGGCCAACGCCGCGGTCGAGGTGCGGGTGACCCAGACCGAGGCAGGTGACCCGGCGGCCGGCGAGGAGCCGGCCGGGCTCGCCGTCCGCGGCCACCTGCTGGCCTACGGGCCGGCCGGCGTTGACGACGTCGAGGTGCTGCTCCGGCCGCACACGGGCGCGCCGTCCCGGCCGCTGCAGCGGGGGGCCTCCGGCGGCGAGCTGTCCCGGGTGATGCTGGCTGTCGAGGTGGTGCTGGCGGGGGCCGACCCGGTGCCGACGCTGGTCTTCGACGAGGTCGACGCCGGGGTCGGCGGCCGGGCCGCCGTCGAGGTCGGCCGTCGCCTGGCGGCCCTGGCCCGGACCACCCAGGTCGTCGTCGTGACCCACCTGCCGCAGGTGGCCGCCTTCGCCGACCAGCACCTGGTGGTCCGCAAGGCCGACGACGGCACCGTCACCCGCAGCGGCGTCGTCGCCCTGGACCGGGCCGGCCGGCTGCAGGAGCTGTCGCGGATGCTCGCCGGCCTGGAGGACTCGAAGGCGGCCCGGGCGCACGCCCGCGAGCTGCTCGCGGCGGCGGCGCAGGACAAGCTGGCCGGCTGACGCTCCGGACGGCGCGCCCGGCCGCCGCCAAATCCCACCAGTCACACTTGTCACATGGCAGCATCGCGGCCATGCGCCTCGCCACGCTCCGTCGCGCCCGCACCGAGGCGCCGCTGCCCGGGGTCCACGGCACCGCCCGGGTCGGCTCCACTGCCGATCGGCTGACGGTGCGGCTCGGCCCTGGGGACATCGCCGTCGTCGAGCACCTCGACCTCGACGCCGGCAGCGCCCGGCTGCTGGTCGCCGCCGGCGTGGGGGCCGTCGTCAACGCGGCGCCCAGCATCAGCGGTCGCTACCCCAACCTCGGGCCGCAGGTGCTCGTCGAGGCCGGAATCCCGGTGCTCGACCGGGCCGGCGCCGAGGTCATGCGCCTGGTCGGCGACGGCGACCGTCTGCGCCTGGACGGCGAGACGCTCTTCCGCGGAGAGACGCCGGTCGCCACCGGCCAGCGCCTGGACACCGACGTGGTCGCCCGCCAGATGGAGGTCGCCCGCGCCGGGCTGACCCACCAGCTCGAGGCGTTCGCCAACAACACGGTCGAGCACCTGCGCCGGGAGCGCGACCTGCTCCTCGACGGCGAGGGCTTCCCCGAGCTCGAGACCGAGATCGCCGGCCGCCCGGTGGTCGTCGTCTCCACCGGGCCCGGTGCCACGGAGGACCTGCGGCTGATCCGGCACTGGATCCGTGAGGCGCACCCGGTGCTCGTCGGGGTCGACGAGGGGGCCGACACCCTGCTGGCCGCCGGGCTGTCCCCGCACCTCGTCGTCGGCAACCCGGAGCGGGTCGTCGAGGAGGCGCTGGTCGGCCGGCCGGAGGTCGTCGTCCGGGTCGACCGCACCGCCCGGATCGACGTGCCCGGGCAGGCGCCCGGGCTGGACCGGGCCGACGCCCTGGGCGCCCGCACCGTGGTCTTCCCGGTCACCGGCTCCGCCGAGGACGCCGCCCTGCTTCTGGTGCACGCCCGCGAGGCGTCGCTGGTGGTCGGGGTCGGCACCTCCGTGGTCCTCGCCGACTTCGTCGACCGCAGCCGGGCCGACATGGCGGGGACCTTCCTGACCCGGCTGACCGTCGGCTCGCGGCTGGTCGACCCCGCGACGGTCGCGCAGCTGCACCGCCGCCGCGCGCGCCCCTGGCCGCTGTGGCTGCTGCTGCTCGCGCTGGTGGGCGGCCTGGTCGCCACCGTGGCGCTCGCCGGCGACACGACCACGGTCGGCGAGTGGCGCGAGGAGTTCGTGTCGGCCGTCAGCGACCTGGTGGGCGGCTCGTGACCGGTGCCCGGCACGTCGTGCTGTCCCTCGTGGCGGCCGGGCTGGCGCTGCTGCTCGGGGTCGTTCTCGGCGCGGGCCCGGTCACGGAGCAGGCAGCGGCCGACCGGGCGGCAGCGAGCGACCGGCTGCGCGACCGTCTGGCCGAGCTCGAGCAGCGCACCGCTGCGCTCACCGCGGCCGCGAAGCAGGACGCGAGGGCGGCGGCCGCGCTGGCCGCGCCGCTGGTCGCCGACCGGGTCGCCGGGCGAAGCGTGCTGCTCGTCGCCACCCCGGGGGCGCGGACGGCGGACGTCCGGTCGACGGCGGCCGTGCTGGAGGACGCCGGAGCCACCGTCACAGCCACGCTGACGCTGACCGATACCTACGTGGACCCGGCCAAGGCTCAGTCGCCGCTCGAGGACCTGAGCCTGCGGCTGGTGCCGCCCGGCGTGGAATTCCCCGACGGCGCGCTGCCCATCGAGCGGGTGGGCACCGTGCTCGCCCGGGCCACGGTCCGGCTCCCCGAGGGTGACGAGGGCGACGGCGAGGCCACCGACGAGGTGGACCGCGACGCCGCGGAGGTGCTCGCGGGGCTCGACGAGCTCCAGGCGGTGCACCTCGACGGCACACCCGGGCGGCGGGCCGAGCTGGCCGTCGTGGTCACCGGGCCGGGCGACGACGCGGAGTCGGCGCCTGCGCTGTCCGGGCTCTTTGCAGCGCTGGACCGTGGGAGCCGCGGCGCCGTGCTGACCGGTCCGGGAGACGCCTCGGACGGGTTGCTGTCGGACGTACGGAAGGCGGAGCGGCCCGACCTCGACGGCGTCTCCACCGTGGACTCGGCCGGCACCACCGTCGGGTCCGCCGCGCTGGTGCTGGCGCTGGCCGAGCAGGTCGGCGGCCGGGCCGGCGACTACGGGCTGGGTGCCCTGGCGCGTCGTGTCCTGCCGCTCGCCGCCGACGGCTGATAACCTCGAAGCCCGTGGACGGGCAGCACTCGGTCTGCCGCACTCGAACCCACGGGAGCCCCCCTTGGCCGCACCGGCGACCACCAGGCACATCTTCGTGACCGGGGGCGTCGCCTCCTCGATCGGCAAGGGCCTGACCGCCTCCGGGCTGGGTCACCTGCTGCGCTCCCGCGGGCTGCGGGTCACCATGCAGAAGCTCGACCCGTACCTCAACGTGGACCCCGGGACGATGAACCCGTTCCAGCACGGCGAGGTCTTCGTCACCGACGACGGCGCCGAGACCGACCTCGACGTGGGGCACTACGAGCGCTTCCTCGACCGTGACCTGCACGGGTCGGCCAACGTCACCACCGGCCAGGTCTACTCGTCGGTGATCGCCAAGGAGCGCCGAGGGGAGTACCTCGGCGACACCGTGCAGGTGATCCCGCACATCACCAACGAGATCAAGGCGCGGATCCGCGACATGGCGGGCCCCGACGTCGATGTCGTCATCACCGAGATCGGCGGCACCGTCGGCGACATCGAGTCGCTGCCGTTCCTCGAGGCGGTCCGTCAGGTGCGCCACGACGTCGGCCGCGACAACGTCTTCTTCCTGCACATCTCGCTGGTGCCCTACATCGGGCCCTCTGGCGAGCTCAAGACCAAGCCGACCCAGCACTCTGTCGCCGCCCTGCGCTCCATCGGCATCCAGCCGGACGCCATCGTCTGCCGCTCCGACCGCGACATCCCGCCCAACGTCAAGCGCAAGATCTCCCTGATGTGCGACGTCGACGAGGAGGCCGTGGTCGCGGCGAAGGACGCGCCGTCGATCTACGACATCCCCAAGGTGCTGCACGCCGAGGGTCTCGACGCGTACGTCGTCAGGCGGCTGAACCTGCCCTTCCGCGACGTCGACTGGACCGAGTGGGACGACCTGTTGCGGCGGGTGCACCGGCCGACCCACCAGGTGACGGTCGCCCTGGTCGGCAAGTACATCGACCTGCCGGACGCCTACCTGTCGGTGTCCGAGGCGCTGCGGGCCGGCGGCTTCGCCAACGACTGCAAGGTGCTGATCCGCTGGGTCACCTCGGACGACTGCCAGACCCCCGAGGGCGCCGCGCGCCAGCTCGAGGGCGTCGACGCGGTCTGCATCCCGGGCGGCTTCGGCGTCCGCGGCATCGAGGGCAAGCTGGGCGCCGTACGCCATGCCCGCGAGCACCGGATCCCGACCCTCGGGCTGTGCCTCGGCCTGCAGTGCATGGTCATCGAGTACGCCCGGCACGTCGCCGGCCTCGAGGACGCCGGGTCGACGGAGTTCGACGAGGCCACCACCCACCCGGTCATCTCCACGATGGCCGACCAGCACGACGTGGTGGCGGGGGAGCGCGACATGGGCGGCACGATGCGGCTCGGGCTCTACCCGGCGCACCTCGCGGAGGGGTCGGTGGCCGCCGAGGCCTACGGCGCCACCTACACCGAGGAACGGCACCGGCACCGCTACGAGGTGAACAACGCCTACCGGGGCCAGCTGGCCGAGGCCGGCCTGGCCTTCTCGGGCACCTCGCCGGACGGGCGCCTGGTCGAGTACGTCGAGCTGCCCCGCGACGTGCACCCCTACTTCGTCGCGACCCAGGCCCACCCGGAGTTCCGGTCCCGCCCGGCCCGCGCCCACCCGCTGTTCGCCGGCCTGGTGGCCGCGGCGATCGCGGCACAAGCCCCGGACGAGGTCGGCTCGGTCGACCTCACCGCGGCCGGCGCACCCAGCGCGTGACAGGCGTCCACGACGAGCCGGCCGACCTCCCGGTGCTCGAGAGCGAGCAGGTGCACGACGGCCTGGTGTGGGACGTCCGGCGCGACCGGGTCGACCTCGGGCACGGGGTGGTGACCCGCGAGGTCCTGGTGCACACCGGCGCGGTGGGGGTGGTGGCGCTGGACGACGACGAGCGGGTGCTGCTCCTCCGGCAGTACCGTCACCCGGTCGGGCACTACCTGTGGGAGCCGCCGGCCGGGCTGCTCGACGTGCCGGGGGAGGACGCCCTGGTGACGGCCATGCGGGAGCTGGCCGAGGAGGCAGACCTGCTCGCCGGCGACTGGCACGTGCTGGTCGACTTCTTCAACTCGCCGGGCGGGAGCACCGAGTCGTTCCGCTGCTACCTGGCCAGGGGGCTGTCCGCGGTGCCGGAGGACGAGCGGCACGAGCGTGCGGACGAGGAGCGCGACATGGCGGCCGTCTGGGTGCCGCTGGACGAGGCCCGCGACCTGGTGCTCGCCGGGCGGCTGCACAACCCGACGGCGGTCAACGGGATCCTGGCGGCGTGTGCCGCGCGGGACACCGGCTGGGCCACCCTGCGGCCGGCCGACGCGCCGTGGCCGGAGCGCTCACCCGGCCGGGCCTGAGTCGGCGCCCGGCAGTTCTGGCGTGTCGGGCGGGCCGAGGCGCACAGTGGGGGGATGAGCGAGCCGCAGCGGCCGTGGTTGCCGTCGGAGGACCTCGAGTACGACCTGGCGCACGAGGTCGACCCCACGTTGCGCGCACCCGCCCGGGCGCCGGACCCGGTCGTGGTGCCGACCGCGACGGCCGGCTACAGCGGGGACTACGGCTACGACCTCGCTCACGACGTCCCGGGACGCTGACCCACCTGCGGCCCGGGCGGCGCAGGCGGCGGTGACAGGAGACCCAGGGAGCGCAGCTCGAGCGCGGCCAGGGCTTCGACTGCGGCCGGGTCGCCCGCGCGCCAGCCGGTGATGACCGCCGGGTCCACCCCCGCCAGCCGGCGCAGCGGCTGGCTGACCATGGCCCGCACGGCCAGCAGCTCCGCCCCGGCCGTCCCGGTCCGCCTCAGGCGGGTGGCCGCCGAGGCCTCGACGACCCAGCCGAGGCGCAGGGTCAGCCAGACCACCAGCAGCAGCAGGATCGGCGCGCCGGCCAGGACGAAACCGGTCAACCTGGCCACGTCGGCCACCGTGTCCTGGTAGGCCCGGGCCGAGTCCGCCAGCGCGGCGCTCGCCTCGGCGAGCGACTCGAAGGGCTTGGCCAGTGTCCCGCCCACCAACGGGGCGTCGCCGACCTGGCCGGCCGCGTCGCGCATCCGGCCGTCGACGTCGCGCGCGGTGGCCTCCGCCTCCCGGCCCGGCCCTGCCAGGGCCGCTACCCGGTCGTTGGCGGCCATGCCCAGCCGGACGCTGGCGTAGACCAGCAGCACGACCAGGACGTCACCCAGCAGCTGCCGGACCACGCGGGCCGGCCGGTCGGCGTACAGCTTCATCCGCTCACCTTCCCAGCCCCGGCTCCCGCCCGTTGTCCTAGACTCCCGGGCGCCGACAACGAGGTCGGCAGCGACGGCCGGCCGAGCCGGTCGAAGGGACTGGATATCCGTGAAGGTCGGCATCCCTCGCGAGGTCAAGAACCACGAGTACCGCGTCGCCATCACCCCTGCGGGGGTGCACGAGCTGGTCCGCAACGGGCACGACGTCTTCATCGAGAAGGAGGCGGGGGTCGGCTCGTCGATCCCTGACGCGGACTTCGTCTCGGCCGGCGCCACGATCCTCACCACGGCCGACGACGTGTGGGGCACCGGTGACCTGGTGCTCAAGGTCAAGGAGCCCATAGAGGAGGAGTACGGCCGGATGCGGGAGGGTCAGACCCTCTTCACCTACCTCCACCTCGCGGCCTCGAAGGCGTGCACCGACGCCCTGGTCGACCGCAAGGTCACCGGCATCGCCTACGAGACCGTCGAGATGCCGGACCGCTCTCTGCCGCTGCTCGCGCCGATGTCCGAGGTGGCCGGCCGGCTCGCCCCCCAGGTCGGCGCGCACACCCTCATGCGCGCCGAGGGCGGCCGCGGGATCCTCATGGGCGGCGTCTCCGGCGTCTATGCAGCCAAGGTGGTGGTGATCGGGGCGGGCGTGTCCGGGATGAACGCCGCGGCCATCGCCCTCGGCATGCAGGCCGAGGTGCTGCTGCTCGACCGCAACATCCAGCGGCTGCGCGAGATGGACCGCATCTACCAGGGCCACATGCAGACGGTCGCCTCCAACACCTATGAGATCGAGCGTGCCTGCCTCGACGCCGACCTGGTCATCGGCGCGGTCCTGGTGCCCGGCGCCAAGGCGCCGACCCTGGTCAGCAACGAGCTGGTGTCGCGGATGCGTCCCGGGTCGGTACTCGTCGACATCTCGATCGACCAAGGCGGCTGCTTCGAGGACTCGCGGCCGACGACCCACGCCGACCCGACCTACAGGGTCCACGACTCGGTCTTCTACTGCGTGGCCAACATGCCCGGCGCGGTGCCGCACACGTCGACGTACGCCCTGACCAACGTCACGCTGCCGTACGCCGTCGAGCTGGCCAACCGGGGCTGGCGCGACGCGCTCCGCCGCGACAAGGCTCTGGCGCTCGGCCTGAACACGTACGACGGCCGGATCACCTACGGGCCGGTCGCCGAGGCGCACGGCACCGAGGTGCTGCCGCTCGACGAGGTGCTCGCCAGTTGACGACCCGATGACGGCATAACGGCATGCCGGCATGACGGCGACGTCGTGACGTCGGGGCTGGGGTCGGCGCTGCGCGGCTACCTCGACCACCTCACAGTCGAGCGCGGCCTGGCGCCCAACACCCTGGCGTCCTACCGCCACGACCTGCGGCGCTATCTCTCGCACCTCGCGGCCGCGGGAGTGACCGAGCCGCAGGACGTGACGGAGGCGCACGTGTCGTCCTTCCTGGTCTCGCTGCGGGAGGGCGACGAGGAGCACCCCCCGCTCGCTGCGACCTCGTCCGGCCGGGCGGTGGTGGCGGTCCGCGGCTTCCACCGCTTCCTGCTGCGCGACCGGGTTGTCACCACCGACGTCGCCCGGGGCATCCGCCCGCCGCCCCCGCCCAAGCGGCTGCCCAAGGCGATCTCGGTCGAGGAGGTGGCCGCGCTGCTCGAGGCCGCCGGCGCGGAGGAGACGCCGCGCGCGGTCCGTGACCGGGCGCTGCTCGAGCTGCTCTACGGCTGCGGGGCCCGGATCTCCGAGGCGGTCGGGCTCGACCTGGACGAGCTCGACCTCGAGCAGGGCGTCGTGCGGCTGGTCGGCAAGGGCAGCAAGGAGCGCGTGGTGCCGGTCGGGTCCTACGCCCGCGAGGCCGTCCAGGCCTACCTGGTCCGCGCCCGGCCCGCGCTGGCTGCTGCCGGCAAGGGGTCGCCGGCGCTGTTCCTCAACTCGCGCGGCGGCCGGCTCTCCCGGCAGAGCGCGTGGACCGCGCTGCGGGCCGCCGCCCGGCGGGCCGGCGTCACCCGGAACGTCTCGCCGCACACCCTGCGGCACTCCTTCGCCACCCACCTGCTCGACGGCGGCGCGGACGTGCGGGTCGTCCAGGAGCTTCTCGGTCACGCCTCGGTGACCACCACTCAGGTCTACACGCTGGTGACCGTCGACCGGCTGCGTGAGGTCTATGCCACCGCGCACCCCCGTGCGCGCTGAGTGACGCTGGGTCGTCTTGGGTCGTCTTGGTTCGCCCATACGGGTGTCGGCAGATCCTCGATGACGACCTCACCTGCGCGACGCGCTCTGATGGCACTCATGGCAGTACTCACGATCGGCCTCTACGCAGCGCTCCCGGCGGCGGCCATCACCGGCGGCACCATCGACTCGAACGGCACCTACTCGAACGTCGGCATGATCGCCTACTACGACGCCGAGGGCCGCTGGCGGTGCAGCGCCACACTCGTCACGCCGACAGTCCTCCTCACGGCGGCGCACTGTACGCATGGCACGGTCGGCAGGACGATCGTCAGCTTCAAGCTGCTCACCGACGACGCTGCCCCGTCGGACGTCCCGCGGGCACCGGACGACAACGCCACGCCGCCCACCGGCACCAGCAAGACCGGCTACACGACCGGCCAGTCGCTGCCGACCGGCTGGTACCGGGGCACGGCCAGCACGCATCCGTCGCTACACCGACGAGGTGGCTCAGAAGCTCACGCCGCAGATCCTGCAGACCAACGGCAACGAGCACGACATCCGCGGCGGTGGCGGCTGTGCTTCGGCGACTCGGGCGGCCCGTCCTTCAAGAACGGCTACGTCGTCACGGTCACCAGCTACGGCTACACGTCCGGCTGCCGCTACCTGGGCGGGCTGCAGCGGGTCGACAACCCCGACGTCCAGGAATGGCTGGCGGACTTCGGGGTCTTCCCGGCGGGGATCTGACGGAGAGCGCCACTCCTTCGCGAACCGCCGCGGTCAGGGTGCCGGTGCGAAGAACGCCGGCATGCTGGCCGCGGCGGGTCCGGCCGGGCAGACCAGGTCGTGGTCCGCGCTGTCG
>DATHAP010000129.1 GCA_035489715.1 Actinomycetes bacterium | reverse complement strand
CTCGCCGACGACATCGAGCGGGTGGTCGTCGCGGGCCGGCCGACACTGTCGCGTCCGGTCACCAGACTGCTCGCCCGCGAGGACGTCGACGTCTTCCGGCTGCGCGACGACCCGACGACACCGTCGGTCACCGGCACTCCGGCCGGCGACTGGCTGGAGCGATGGCGGTCGGCCGATGCCGCCGCGTCGGCGGCCGTCGACCGGGTGCTCGCCGACCAGCCGCTGTCCGGCCCGGCCGTCGCCCGAGCGGTCGCGGCAGCCGTCCCCCCGGACGGGCTGCTCGTCGCCGGCTCCTCGAGCTCGGTCCGGGACCTCGACCTCGCCGGCCCGTGGCCGCACCCGCCGAGAGTCCTGGCCAACCGCGGTGCGTCCGGCATCGACGGCACGGTCTCCACAGCCGTGGGCGCCGCCTTCGGCCACGGCGGCCCGGCGTACGCGCTGATGGGGGACCTCACGTTCCTGCACGACAGCACCGGCCTGGTGATCGGGCCCGGCGAGCCCCGGCCGGACCTCACGCTCGTCGTGGTCAACGACGACGGGGGCGGGCTGTTCACGCTGCTGGAGCAGGGGGCGCCGGAGCACGCCGCGACCTTCGAGCGGGTCTTCGGGACCCCGCACGGCGTGGACCTGGAGGCCCTCTGCCGGGCCACCTCGACGGCGTACGTCCTCAGCAGCTCGACCGACGAGCTGGTCGCCGCCCTGGACGCGCCGTGCGGCATCCGGGTCGTGGAGGTGCGCACCGACCGGTCGGCCACCCGGGACCTGCACCAGCGGATGAGGGCGGCCGTGACGGCGGCGCTGCCGTGACCACGATCCGGCGGATGGAGCCGGGCGACGACGCCACCGTGGTCGCCGCCGAACACCTCTTCGACGGCCCCGCGCGGCCCGACGCCACGGCGCGGTTCCTGGCCGAGCCGGGGCACCACCTGCTGCTGGCCTACGACGAGGACCGGCCCGACCACCCGGTCGGCATGGTGTCCGGGGTCGAGACGACCCACCCGGACAAGGGGACCGAGATGTTCCTCTATGAGCTCGCGGTCGACGAGGCCGCCCGGGGCAGGGGGGTCGGCCGGGCCCTCGTCACGGCGCTGGCCGAGGTGGCCCGCGACCGCGGGTGCTACGGCATGTGGGTGCTCACCGACGACGACAACGCGGCGGCGGTGCGGGCCTACACGGCGGCGGGCGGCACGCCGGAGCCCCTCACCCGGCTCATCGCATGGACGTTCTGAGCCTCGCTCCGGCAGCCCGAACGCGTCCGCCCCCTCATCCGATCCGGGTGACGCGGCACCACCCGAGGGTGCCTAGCGTCCGAGGCGAGGAGGCGAGAGCCATGACAGAGAACCAGGTGCAGGTGTTCGTGGCGGCGTTCGAGGGCGAGGGCCGGGCCGCTGCCGCCCTGAAGGACTTCCGGGCGATGGACCGCGAGGGGTCGATCGACCTGATCGACGCCGTCGTCGTCGTGCGCAGCACGGACGGCAAGGTGAAGTTCGAGGAGACGGCCGACCCCAGCGGCAAGAAGTGGGCCAAGCGCGGCGCGATCGCCGGCGGGCTGGTGGGCCTGATCTTCCCGCCGAGCCTGATCGTCGGCGCGGCGGTCGGCGGGGCCGGGGGCGGCATCTGGGGGAAGATCCGGGACAAGGGCTTCCGCGACGAGGACCTCAAGGCCGTCGGCGAGAGCCTCCAGCCCGGGACATCGGCGATCATCGCGATCGCCGAGGACCGGATGGTCGAGCGGCTGGAGCGCGGCCTCGAGGGCTACCAGAACATCGCCCGCCACGCGGTGAGCGCCGAGGCGGCGGCCGTCATCGTCGCCGAGGTCGAGGAGGACGGCACCGCCACCTGAGCTGCGGGCGGGTCAGCGGCCATGGAGCGCGTCCCCACGTCGCGCTCCCCAGCGGTCCACCAGTCCAGGGGCGCCCAACCGCCTGATCGTTTGCGGCGTTGGTCGCGTCGACACGCCGACGTGTCGCCGTGTCGTAGCGGCGGATGTCGCAAACGATCATGGTGGGTCACCGGCCCGGCCGGGGTCGGCGCTCGCTGCCCGGCTGGCTGTGCGACCCGAGTCTGTGGGTCAGCTGCCCTCGAGGGCGTCGCGCACCGGCACGAACTTGGCCTGCGCCTCGAGCACCTCGGCGTCGGGGTCGGAGGCGCCGACGATGCCGCACCCGGCGAACAGCCGGGCGGTGCGGCCGCTGACCTGCGCGCAGCGCAGGGCCAGGCCCCACTCGCCGTCACCCGCCGCGTCGACCCAGCCGGTCGCGCCGGCGTAGCGGCCGCGGTGCATGCCCTCGAGCTCCGCGATCGCCCTCAGCGCGGCCTCCCGCGGGGTGCCTCCGACCGCCGCGGTCGGGTGCAGGGCGGCCAGCAGGTCGAGCACGTGCGACGAGTCGTCCAGCCGAGCCGTCACGTCGGTGACCAGGTGCGAGACGTTCGAGAGCTCGAGCACGCCGGGCTCGGCCGGGGCCAGCAGGCCCGTCACGTGCGGCCCGAGCGCCTCGACCAGCGACTCGACCGCGTAACGGTGCTCCTGCTGGTCCTTGGCCGAGCCCACCAGCTCGGCCACCCGGCCTCCGTCTCCCGCGCCGCCGCGCGGCATCGTGCCGGCGAGCACCCTGGAGAACAGCTGGTCGCCGTCGCGGCTGACCAGCAGCTCGGGCGTCGCGCCGACCAGCCCGTCGACGGCGTAGGCCCAGCACCCGGGGTTCGACGCGGCGAGCCCGGCCAGGACGTAGCGGACGTCGACGTCGTTCTCGGCGGTCGCGACCAGGTCGTGCGCGAGGACGACCTTCTGCAGCTCGCCGCGGGCGATGCGCTCGGTGGCGGCCGCGACGGCGCTGCGGAACTGGGTCACCGCCACCTCGCCACGCGCGTAGCGCAGCTCGCCGGGGGAGCGCACCGGGTCCGGCGTCGTGAGCCGCGGCGGGTCCCCGACCGTGGTCAGCCAGGTGGCGCCGCCCATGCGGCCCAGCACGACCTCGGGCACCACGACGACCGACGGCTCCTCCGGCCCGAAGGCGAAGGAACCGAACGCCACCGGCCCGCTGCCGCGTACCGCGACCTCGTCGTCGACCGGCCACGAGGCCGCCAGCGACTCCCACCACTCCTGGGCGACCGTGAAGCGGTCCGGGCCGGTCACCTCGAGCCGCGCGGCCTCGCCCCAGCCGACGAGCCCCTCGCCGTCCCGGACCCACGCCAGCACGCCGTGGGCGCGCGGCAACCGCTGCAGGAGGGTGCCGACCAGGTCGACCGGCCGGCTGCGCACCGCGCGCACCGGACGTGCGGCGGGCGTCGCCGCCGGACCCGGGGCGGCCGGCTCGCGGCCGTCCCCGGGCAGCGTGGTCATGGCTCAGGAGCGTACGTCGCGCACGTGCCCACCCGGTATCCGGTCCACGGCGGGCTCGATCGCCGGTCGCTCACCCGCCGGTCGCTCACCCGCCGGTCGCTCACATCCGGTCGAGGATGTCGGCCTCGAAGTCGGGGATGGCCCGACCGACCTCGTCCAGGTCGAACCGGTCCGGGATGGCCGCCGGGTGGTGCTCGAGCAGGTAGGCCAGCGCCTGCCGCAGCAGGATCGGCTCCTGGGCGGCCGAGAGGCCGAGCTCCTCGAGCATCGACGCCGGCACGGTCACGCAGTGCGTGGTCCGCGCCCGCGACGGGTGGGTGATGGTCACGTCGTAGACGTGCGGGCCGGACGCCTTGATGTCCAGCGTCCAGCTCTCGGCAGGGTCCGGCATGGCCGATCCCTACCCGGGTAGGGGCCGATGCATGAGCGAGGACCGCTGGACCTATCCCAGCCGCGACGACGACTCGCGCGACATCGACCGCGAGATGTCCGACGCCGACGCCGTCGCCGCCAAGCAGGCGACCCGAGCGGTCAGCCACCCGCAGGAGCGTGAGGGCCGGCAGGGGACCACGGCGGACTCTCCGGGCGTCGACCCGTCGGACCGCCACCACCCGGACGGTCCCGGCACGCCCACCGGCGACTGAGCAGTCGTCGGGACCGGGTCGTCGGCGACCGGGTCGGTGAGACACTGCCGCGCGTGACGTCACGACCCGGCACCCGCGCGACCCTGCAGAAGGAGCCGCACGAGGTCGCGGCGATGTTCGACGGCGTGGCCGAGCGCTACGACCTGACCAACGACGTCCTGTCCCTCGGCCAGACCCGGCTCTGGCGCCGTGCGGTCGCCCGGGCCGTGGGGGTGCAGCGCGGTGACCGGGTCCTCGACCTGGCGGCCGGCACCGGGTCCTCGTCCCTCCCGTTCGCCGCCGCCGGTGCACAGGTCGTGGCGGCCGACTTCTCCCTCGGCATGCTGCAGGTCGGCCGCCGCCAGCACCCGGAGCTCGGCCTGGTCGCCGGTGACGCGCTGCGGCTGCCCTTCCCGGACGGCATCTTCGACGCGGCCACGATCTCGTTCGGCCTGCGTAACGTCTCCGACGTCGACGCCGCCCTGGCCGAGATGGCCCGGGTGACCCGGCCCGGTGGGCGGCTGGTGGTCTGCGAGTTCAGCCACCCGACCTGGGCGCCGTTCCGCACCGTCTACAGCCGCTACCTGATCGGCGCCCTCCCCGGGGTCGCCCGACGGGTGTCCTCCAACCCGGACGCCTACGTCTACCTCGCCGAGTCGATCCAGGCCTGGCCCGACCAGCCCGCGATGGCGGCCCGGATCGGGGCGGCCGGGTGGGCCGACGTCGCCTGGACCGACCTCACCTACGGCATCGTCGCCGTGCACCGCGCCCGCCGCCGGTAGCCGGGCTCGGTCCGGTGGCCGGGGTTTCGGGACCGCCGGCCCGGCTAGGAGGGGGCCAGCACGAACCGACCTGAACCGAGCACGGGAGGCTGACCGATGGGTGCCGACGACAAGACTCAGAACAAGGTCGAGGAAATCAGCGGTGACGCCAAGGAGCGCATCGGCGGAGCCACCGGCGACGACGAGATGCGCCGCGAGGGCGAGCGTGACCAGAGCAAGGCCAACCTCAAGCAGGCCGGCGAGAAGGTGAAGGACGCCCTCCGCTGAGCCGTCCCGCGCCGGGACGCGCGCACGGTGATGTCAGAAGGCGCGCGACGAAGGGCCCGTCCGAGAGGGCGGGCCCTTCTGTGTGGCCATTCCGATGTCGCCAGCAGCCCCGGGGCGTGCGTAGACTCCACCACGGCCTCGTGAAAGATTTCACAAGCGCACACGTACCACCCCTCACCTCCGCACGAGAGGCGTTGTCCCTGTGACCGCACGCCCCGCGACCCGGGACGCCGACGTGGTCGTCGTCGGCGCGGGTCCTGCCGGGTCGGCCACGGCCTACCACCTGGCGCGGACCGGACTCGACGTGGCGCTGCTGGAGAAGACGACCTTCCCCCGCGAGAAGGTGTGCGGCGACGGCCTCACGCCCCGTGCGGTCAAGGCGCTGGTCGCCATGGGCGTCGACACCAGCGAGCAGGCCGGCTGGCTGCACAACAAGGGGCTGCGGATCATCGGCGGCGGCATGCGCCTGGAGATCCCGTGGCCCGACCTGGCCAGCTTCCCGTCGTACGGCCTGGTGCGGCCCCGCAGCGACTTCGACGACCTGCTCGCCCGGCAGGCGGTGAAGGCCGGCGCCGTGCTGCACGAGGCGACCACGGTCACCGGACCGGTGCTCGACGAGCGCACCGGGCGGATCACCGGGGTGACCACCAAGGGCGAGGCCGGCGAGGTCACCTACCGGGCCCCCCTGGTGGTGGCCGCCGACGGCAACTCGAGCCGGCTGTCCCTGGCGATGGGCGTGCACAAGCGCGACGACCGGCCGATGGGCGTCGCGGTGCGCACCTACTACCGCAGCCCACGCCACGACGACGACTGGCTGGAGTCGTGGCTCGAGCTCTGGGACCGCGACGAGCAGACCGGACGCGAGCGGCTGCTCCCCGGTTACGGCTGGATCTTCGGCGTCGGCGACGGCACCAGCAACGTCGGCCTCGGCATCCTCAACACCAGCACCGCTTGGGGCCAGGTCGACTACAAGGACCTGCTCAAGCGCTGGCTGGACCAGACGCCCGAGGAGTGGGGCTTCCGCGACGAGAACCGCACCCAGCCGGTCCGCGGGGCCGCCCTGCCGATGGGCTTCAACCGGCAGCCGCACTACACCCGCGGGATGCTGCTGGTCGGCGACTCGGGGGGCATGGTCAACCCGTTCAACGGCGAGGGCATCGCCTACGCCATGGAGTCCGGGGAGATCGCGGCGCAGACCATCGCCCAGGCGCTGGCCCGGCCGACGGCCGACGCGCGGGAGCGGGCGCTGCAGGGCTACCCCACGGTCCTCAAGCAGACCTACGGCGGCTACTACACGGTCGGCCGGCTGTTCGTGCGGGCGATCGGCGACGACCGGGTGATGCGGCTGGCGACCCGCCACGGCCTGCCCCATCCCCTGCTGATGCGCTTCGTCCTCAAGCTGATGGCCAACCTGACGGACCCTCGCGGGGGCGACTCGATGGACAGGGTGGTCAACGCCCTGTCCCGGATCGCCCCGGCCGCATGACCCGCGTTCCGGGGGTCCACCCCGGCGCTCCTAGGATGGCAAGCCCGGTCCCGTGCCGGGCGACGAGCTGGACCGGAAGGGGAGACACGGCGTGAACTCCTACGTGCCGATCATGGTCCTCGGTGCCCTGTCCCTCGGCTTCGCGGTGTTCTCCATCGGCGCCGGCGCGGCCACCGGCCCCAAGCGCTTCAACCGGGCCAAGCTCGACGCCTACGAGTGCGGCATCGAGCCCACGCCGCAGCCGGTCGGCGGTGGCCGGTTCCCGGTCAAGTACTACCTGACGGCGATGCTCTTCATCATCTTCGACATCGAGATCGTCTTCCTCTACCCGTGGGCGGTCCAGTTCGACGCCCTGGGCATCTTCGGCCTGGTGGAGATGGTCCTGTTCATCGCGACGCTGCTGGTCGCCTACGCGTACGTGTGGCGGCGCGGCGGATTGGAGTGGGACTGATGGGCATCGAGGAGAAGCTCCCCAGCGGGGTGCTGCTGACCAGCGTCGAGAAGCTGGCCGGCTACATGCGCAAGGGCTCGCTGTGGCCCGCGACCTTCGGGCTGGCCTGCTGCGCGATCGAGATGATGGCGGTCGGGACCCCGCGCTACGACCTGGCGCGCTTCGGCATGGAGGTGTTCCGCGCGTCGCCGCGGCAGGCCGACCTGATGATCGTGGCCGGCCGGGTCAGCCAGAAGATGGCTCCGGTCCTGCGCCAGATCTACGACCAGATGCCCAACCCCAAGTGGGTGCTGTCGATGGGCGTCTGCGCCTCCAGCGGCGGCATGTTCAACAACTACGCCATCGTGCAGGGCGTCGACCACGTCGTGCCGGTCGACATCTACCTGCCGGGCTGCCCGCCGCGGCCCGAGATGCTCATGGACGCCATCCTCAAGCTGCACGAGCAGATCGGCTCGGCGCCGCTGGGCGTCAACCGCGAGAAGGCCGCGCGCGCGGCCGAGCAGGCGGCGCTGACCGCCAAGCCGACCGCCCAGATGAAGGGCTTGCTCAGATGAGCGAGTCCCAGGACCTCGAGCGCCGCGGGGCCGAGGAGGACGTCACCCACGCGCCGGCGGCCGTCGGCGAGACGGTCGACGTCCGCCGCGGCATGTTCGGGGCCGACGGGACCGGTGACACGTCCGGCTACGGCGGCCTGGTCCGCCCCGTGCAGCTCCCCGGTGGGTCGCCGAGGCCGTACGGCGGCTGGTTCGACGAGGTCGCCGACTCACTCGAGCGCGCCGTACCGAGCTTCACCGACGCCCTGGAGAAGGTCGTCGTCGACCGCGACGAGGTGACCTTCCACGTCCGTCGTGAGGAGCTGGTCGACGTGATGCGGGCGCTGCGCGACGACCCGGCGCTGCGCTTCGAGATGTGCATGGGCGTCTCGGGCGTGCACTACCCGCACGAGGAGGGGCGCGAGCTGCACGCGGTCTACCCGCTGGTGTCGGTGACCCACAACCGGCGGGTGCGCGTCGAGGTCACCTGCCCCGACGCCGACCCGCACGTCCCGTCCGTGACGTCGGTCCACCCGGGCAACGACTGGCACGAGCGGGAGACCTTCGACTTCTTCGGCATCGTCTTCGACGGCCACCCCGCCCTGACCCGGATCGAGATGCCGGACGACTGGCCGGGTCACCCGCAGCGCAAGGACTACCCGCTGGGCGGTATCCCGGTGGAGTACAAGGGCGCGCAGATCCCGCCGCCCGACGAGCGGAGGTCGTACTCGTGACCGACACCGGGTTCACGACCGGGTCCCCCCGGGAGACCACCGAGGGGACCGTCTACACCGTCACCGGCCAGGACTGGGACTCCATCACCGCCGGCCTCGGCGAGACCCACGACGAGCGCATCGTCGTCAACATGGGCCCGCAGCACCCGTCGACCCACGGCGTGCTCCGGCTGATCCTCGAGCTCGAGGGCGAGACCGTCACCGAGTGCCGGCTGGGCATCGGCTACCTGCACACCGGCATCGAGAAGAACACCGAGTACCGCACCTGGACGCAGGGCGTCACGTTCGTGACGCGCATGGACTACCTGGCGCCGCTGTTCAACGAGTACGCCTACGTCCGGGGCGTCGAGCGCCTGCTCGGCATCGAGGACCAGGTGCCCGAGCGGGCCAACGTCATCCGGGTCATGCTCATGGAGCTCAACCGGGTGTCCTCCCACCTGGTAGCGCTTGCCACCGGCGGCATGGAGCTCGGCGCGCTGACCGCGATGACCTTCGGCTTCCGCGAGCGCGAGCTGATCCTCGACATCTTCGAGATGGTCACCGGCCTGCGGATGAACCACGCGTACTTCCGCCCGGGTGGCGTCTCGCAGGACCTGCCCCCCGGCGCGGTGGACCGCATCCGGGACCTCCTCAAGCTCCTGCCCAAGCGGCTCTCCGACACCGAGAAGCTGCTGGTCGGCAACAAGATCTGGATGGAGCGCACGGTCGGCGTCGGCTACCTCGACCTGACCGGCTGCATGGCGCTGGGCATCACCGGCCCGATCCTGCGGGCCACCGGCCTGCCCCACGACCTGCGCAAGTCACAGCCCTACGCCGGCTACGAGACCTACGAGTTCGACGTGCAGACGCAGGACACCTGCGACGCCTACGGCCGCTTCCTGATCCGCATCGCGGAGATGAAGGAGTCACTGAAGATCGTCGAGCAGTGCCTGGACCGGCTGCAGCCGGGCCCGGTGATGGTGGAGGACAAGAAGATCGCCTGGCCGGCACAGCTCGCGCTCGGCGGTGACGGGCTCGGCAACTCCCTCGACCACATCAAGCACATCATGGGCCAGTCGATGGAGGCCCTGATCCACCACTTCAAGCTGGTGACCGAGGGCTTCCGGGTGCCACCGGGGCAGGTCTACACCGCGATCGAGTCCCCCCGCGGCGAGCTCGGCGTCCACCTGGTCAGCGACGGCGGCACCCGGCCGTACCGCGTGCACTTCCGCGACCCGTCGTTCAACAACCTGCAGGCCGCCCCGGCGATGTCGGAAGGCAGCATGGTCGCCGACGTCATCGCGGCGATCGCGTCCATCGACCCGGTGATGGGTGGTGTCGACCGGTGACCGAGCTGTCGTCCACCCCGACGGCCTTCCCGCCAGAGGTCCGCGAGCGGCTCGTCGCCGGCGCCGCCGAGATCATCGCGCGCTACCCGCGCAGCCGGTCCGCGCTGCTGTCGATGCTGCACCTGGTGCAGGCCGAGGAGGGCTACGTCAGCCCGCACGGCATCGAGCTGTGCGCCGAGCTGCTCGACATCACGGCCGCGGAGGTCGCGGCAGTCGCGACCTTCTACACGATGTACAAGCGCCGCCCCAACGGCGAGTACTCCGTCGGCGTCTGCACGAACACGCTCTGCGCCGTCATGGGTGGCGACCAGATCTTCGCCGCCCTCAAGGAGCATCTGGGCATCGGCCACGACGAGACGACCGAGGACGGCAAGGTCACCCTCGAGCACCTCGAGTGCAACGCGGCGTGCGACTACGCACCGGTGCTGATGGTCAACTGGGAGTTCTTCGACAACCAGACCCCCGAGTCGGCTACGCAGCTGGTCGACGACCTGCGAGCCGGCGAGCAGCCCGCACCGACCCGTGGCGCGTCGCTGTGCACCTTCAAGCAGGTCTCCCGGGTCCTCGCCGGCTTCCCGGACGGCCGGGCAGACGAGGGGCCGTCGGCCGGCCCGGCCACCCTGGCCGGCCTCCTGATCCACCGCGAGCAGACGTCGGCCGGCAAGCGGCGCCGCAGCGACGAAACCACGTCTCGCTCCAGCTCCGGCAGCGGCGGGTCCGGCACCGGCTACGGCGCGCAGGGCGGCCCCAGCGAGAGCGACTCGGTTTCGACGGCCGAGTCGGACGACGCCAACCCCACCCCGCCCGCGACCGAGAAGGACGGTGAGGCATGACGCTGGAGCTCACTCCCGTCCTGTCCCGCACCTGGGACCAGGACCGGTCGTGGACCCGCAAGGTCTACGAGCGTCATGACGGCTACGCCGGGCTCAAGGAGGCGCTGAAGAAGTCGCCCGACCAGGTCACCCAGCTGGTCAAGGACTCCGAGCTGCGCGGGCGCGGGGGCGCCGGCTTCCCGACCGGCATGAAGTGGGGCTTCATCCCCCAGGGCGGCGACAAGCCGGTCTACCTCGTCGTCAACGCCGACGAATCGGAGCCGGGCACCTGCAAGGACATCCCGCTGATGATGGCCAACCCCCACGAGCTCGTGGAGGGGGCCGTCATCGCGTCCTACGCGATCCGCGCGGCCCACGCGTTCATCTACGTGCGTGGCGAGGTCGTCCACGTGCTGCGACGGCTGCAGGCTGCGGTCGCGGAGGCGTACTCCGCCGGCTACCTCGGCAAGGACATCCTCGGGTCGGGCTACGACCTGGAGCTGACCGTCCACGCCGGCGCCGGGGCGTACATCTGCGGTGAGGAGACCGCCCTCCTCGACTCGCTCGAGGGACGCCGCGGCCAGCCCCGTCTGCGCCCGCCCTTCCCGGCGGTGGCCGGCCTCTACGCCTCCCCGACGGTCATCAACAACGTCGAGTCGATCGCGTCGGTCCCGTCGATCCTGCGCAACGGCGTCGACTGGTTCACCGCGCAGGGCACCGACAACGACAACCCGAAGCTGCGCTCGAAGGGCTTCACGCTCTACTCGCTGTCCGGTCACGTCGCCAGGCCGGGGCAGTACGAGGCGCCGATGGGCATCACCCTGCGCGAGCTGCTCGACCTCACCGGCGGTGTCCGCGAGGGACACGAGCTGAAGTTCTGGACCCCCGGCGGCTCGTCCACGCCGATCCTCACCGCCGAGCACCTCGACGTGCCCCTGTCCTACGAGGGCATCGCGGGCGCCGGGTCGATGCTGGGGACCAAGGCGCTGCAGGTCTTCGACGAGACGACCTGCGTCGTGCGCGCGGTGCTGCGATGGACCGAGTTCTACGCGCACGAGTCGTGCGGCAAGTGCACGCCCTGCCGGGAGGGCACCTTCTGGCTGGTGCAGATCCTGCGCCGGCTGGAGAACGGCAAGGGCTCCGAGGAGGACCTCGAGAAGCTGCTGGACATCAGCGACAACATCCTCGGCCGGTCGTTCTGCGCCCTCGGTGACGGTGCGACCAGCCCGATCACCTCCTCGCTGGAGTACTTCCGCGACGAGTACGTCGACCACTTCCGCCAGGGCGGCTGCCCGTTCGACCCCGCGGCGTCGACCCTCTTCGCCATGCCGACGGGAGCGCGTTCTCGATGAGCTTCCCCACGACTTCGCTCGCTCCGCTCGCGAACCCGCGGGGGCCCCGATGACAGTGACCGCCAGCAGCGGCGCAGAGGTCCAGCCCCGTGCCGAGGTCGTCACGCTGACCGTCGACGGCTTCGAGGTGCAGGTGCCGAAGGGCACCCTGGTCATCCGCGCCGCCGAGCTGATCGGCATCCAGGTGCCGCGGTTCTGCGACCACCCGCTGCTCGACCCGGTCGGCGCCTGCCGCCAGTGCCTGGTCGAGGTGGAGGGCCAGCCCAAGCCGGTCGCCTCCTGCACGACGACCGTCTCCGACGGCATGGTGGTCAAGACCCAGCTGACCTCCCCGGTCGCCGACAAGGCGCAGCGGGGCGTCATGGAGCTGCTGCTCATCAACCACCCGCTGGACTGCCCGGTCTGCGACAAGGGCGGCGAGTGCCCCCTGCAGAACCAGGCGATGAGCAACGGCCGGGGCGAGACCCGGTTCGAGGACGTCAAGCGCACCTACCCGAA
>DATHAP010000128.1 GCA_035489715.1 Actinomycetes bacterium | reverse complement strand
CGACGACCTTCACACCGTGCGACTCGACGCCGACGGACTTGAGCGGGTTGTTGGTCAGCAGCCGCACCGACGAGACGCCGAGGTCGGCCAGCACCTGCGCACCCACGCTGAAGTCGCGCGCGTCCGCCGGCAGCCCCAGGTCGAGGTTGGCGTCGACGGTGTCGCGGCCGCCGTCCTGCAGGTGGTAGGCCGCCAGCTTGTGCATCAGCCCGATGCCGCGTCCCTCGTGGCCGCGCAGGTAGACCACGACCCCGCGGCCCTCCTCGGCGACCGTGCGCAGCGCCGCGTCCAGCTGCGGCCCGCAGTCGCAGCGCAACGACCCGAGGACGTCCCCGGTGAGGCACTCGGAGTGCAGCCGGACGAGGACCTCCTGTCCGTCGCCGAGGTCGCCCCGCACCAGCGCCAGGTGCTCGGTCGCGTCAACCGTGCTGCGGTAGCCCACGGCACGGAACCCGCCGTGCCGGGTGGGCAGGCCCGCCTCGGCGATTCGACGGACCAGGTTCTCGGTCCGCCGACGGTAGGTCACCAGGTCGGCGATCGACACCAGGGTGAGGTCGTGCTCGTCGGCGAACTCGCGCAGCCCGGGCAGCCGGGTCATCGTGCCGTCGTCGTTGACCACCTCGGCGAGCACGCCGGCCGGGGTGAGCCCGGCCAGCCGGGCCAGGTCGACCGCGGCCTCCGTGTGGCCGGTGCGCCGCAGCACGCCGCCCTCGACGGCGCGCAGCGGGAAGACGTGGCCCGGACGGGTCAGCTCGAAGGGCTCGGTCGCCGAGTCGACCAGCACCCGCACCGTGTGCGCCCGGTCGGCCGCCGAAATGCCGGTGCTGACGCCGTCGCGGGCGTCGACCGACACCGAGTACGCCGTCCTCTTGCGGTCCTCGTTGACCGCGGTCATCGGCGGCAGCTTGAGCCGGTCGAGCTCGGCACCCTCCATCGGCACGCAGATCACGCCGGACGTGTAGCGGATCATGAAGGCGAGCATCGCCGGCGTCGCCTTCGACGCGGCGGCGACCAGGTCGCCCTCGTTCTCCCGGTCCTCGTCGTCGACGACCACCACGACCTTGCCGCCGGCGATGTCGGCGACCGCCTGCTCGACCGGGTCGAGGCGCACGGTCATGCCGGCACCTCGTCCGGCCGCGGCGGGGCCGCCCCGACCGGCGCGACCTCGGTGCGGGCCACCCGCAGCCAGGTGACGAAGCCCCAGATGACGAAGATGCCGTAGATGCCGTAGAGAACGGCCGACGGGTAGAAGTTGGAGTGCAGCAGCAGCGGCACGCCGACCAGGTCGACGGCGATCCAGCACAGCCAGAAGTCGACCCACCCGCGGGCCATGGCGTAGGTCGCGACGATCGACCCGACGAAGATCCACGCGTCGGCCAGGTAGAACCACCACTCCGCGGGGAAGCCCGCCCCGACCGCCCGGAAGACGACGTAGCAGACCGCGACGCCGGCGACCCAGACCCCGAGGAAGCCGGCCCGCTCGCGGGCCGTCGCCCAGCGCGGCGACACCGCCGGGGCACCGTCGCCGGCCGCGCGGTTGCGCGACCAGCGCCACCAGCCGTAGACCGACACGATGATGAAGAAGACCTGGCGCCCGGCCTGCCCGTAGAGCGGGCTGCCCCCGTGCTCGCCCTCGGTCGCGGTGAAGAGGAAGACGGTGAAGAGCAGGACGTTGCCGATGATGCCGACCGGCCACGCCCACACCTGGCGCCGCATGCCGCCCACGGCGGACGCGAGGCCGAACAGGTTGCCGATGATCTCGCGCCACGTGATGTCGTGGCCACCGATGGTCAGGTGCGCCTCGTAGAGGTCGGTGAAGAGGCTCATGCGGGCTCCTCCGAGGGGTGGGTCGCTGGCTGGTCGGGACGGGAGAGCAGACGTTCGACGTACTTCGCGACGACGTCGACCTCGAGGTTGACCGGGTCGCCCACGCCCTTGCGGCCGAGCGTCGTCATCGCGAGGGTGGTCGGGATCAGGCTCACCGTGAGCTCACCCGGCGCGACCGACGCGGCGGTGAGCGAGACGCCGTCGACGGTGATCGACCCCTTGTGCACGACGTAGCGCTCGAGGTCGGGTGGCAGGGAGATGCGCACGACCTCCCAGTGCTGCGAGGCGGTGCGCTGCTCGATCCGGCCGGTGCCGTCGACGTGGCCCTGCACCAGGTGGCCGCCGAGGCGGCCGTCGAGGCGCATCGGCCGCTCGAGGTTGACCGGCGACCCGGCGGTGAGGGCGCCGAGCGCGCTGCGGTCGAGGGTCTCCCGCATCACGTCGGCAGTGAACGTCTCGCCCTCGACGTCGACCACGGTGAGGCACACGCCGTTGACCGCGACCGAGTCGCCGCGGCGCGTGCCCTCGAGCACCAGCGGGCCGCGGACGGTGAGGCGCATGCTGTCGCCGCGGTCGGTCAGTGCGGTCACCTCGCCGAGCTCCTCGACGATCCCGGTGAACATCAGGTCCTCCTCGGTCGTGCGGTCACCCGGACGTCCGGTCCGACCCGGGTCACGTCGCTGATGTCGAGCGGTACGCCGTCGTCGAGCGTCGTGACGCCGGTGCCGGTCAGCGGGGCCAGTCCCTCGCCGAGCAGCGTCGGCGCCAGATAGGCGACCACCCGGTCGACCAGTCCGGCCCTGAGGAAGGCGCCGGCCAGGGTCGGACCGCCCTCGAGCAGGACCAGCCGTCGGTCCCGGCGCCAGAGCTCGTCGAGCAGCGCGGTGAGGTCGACCCGCCCGTCCGGGCCCTTGCCGAGCTCGGCCGCGGTCGCGACCCAGGTCGGTGCCGCGTCGTCGAGGACCCGGGCACCTGACGACGTACGGCCGTGGGTGTCGACCACCACCCGCAACGGCTGGTCGGCGACCGGCTGACCGTGCTCGTCACGCACCGTGAGCTGCGGGTCGTCGACCGCGACCGTGCCCGCACCAGCGACCACGGCGTCGCACTCGGCCCGCAGCCGGTGCACGTCGCGGCGGGACTCGGCCGAGGTGATCCACCGGCTGGTGCCGTCGGGTGCGGCCACCTTGCCGTCGAGGGTCGTCGCGACCTTCCAGACGACGAACGGTCGCTGCCGACGTACCGTCGTCAGCCAACGCTCGTTGGCCGCCGCGGCCTCGCTCGCGAGGACCCCGCCCTCGACCTCGAGCCCGGCGGCGGCCAGCCGGGCGCCGCCACCGGCCGCTGCCGCGGTGGGGTCGGCCACGGCGTAGACGACGCGCGAGACGCCGGCGGCGAGCAACGCCTCCGTGCACGGTCCGGTGCGCCCGGTGTGTGTGCACGGCTCGAGGGTGACGACGACGGTGCCGCCACGGGCGCGCTGCCCAGCCTCGGCCAGGGCGACGACCTCGGCGTGCGGGCCGCCGGCGCGTTGGTGGCAGCCCTCGCCGACGACGCCACCGTCGGGCGCGAGCACGACCGCGCCGACGTTCGGGTTGGGACTGGTGCGCTCGCCGACCGACGCGGACAGCACGACGGCACGACGCATGGCCGTGATCTCGCTGTCGGTGGCCACCCGGCGCTCCTCTGGTCAGGGCGCTCCGGGGTCTGCCGGCGACCCACGGTCGCCGACGATTCGGCCCGCCACGCGCCCGAGGGCACACAGCCGGCCGGCGTGCTGCCTCCCATCCGGACTCTCACCGTCGGTCCCGGAGTTCCACCAGGTCAACCGTGCCCGTCCACCACGAGGGTGGAGCGGGCCCGGGTCGCGGACTGTCACCGCCGGCTCGGAATTTCACCGACCCCGGAGCACGCGTGCTCGTTCTCCTGCAGGGTCAAGTCTGCCACGTCGCCGCGGGTGGTGGCCCGGGTGGCGGCGCATCCGGGGTGGTCTCCGCCCGGGAAGCATCGGACGGACCGTAGGCTCTCGGCGAGGAAGGAAGCGACATGCTCGTCGCGGACGTCATCGCCGAGGGAGGGTCGCACGTGACCAGCGCACCTGGCGCGGGTGGCCCTCGGGTCCGCCGGGCCGCGGAGGAGCGCGACCACGACCTGGAGGACCGCTTCAGGTCCGGGAGCGAGGCAGGGCTGGCCGCGGCCTACACCCGCTGGTCGCCGCTCGTCTTCGCCGTGGCGCTGCGCACGCTGGGCGACCGTGACGACGCCGAGGACGTGACGCAGCAGGTCTTCGTGGCGGCGTGGCGTGGCCGGGGCGGCTTCAACCCCGCGGCCGGGTCGCTGCCCGGATGGCTGCTCGGCATCACCCGCAACAAGGTCGCCGACCGGTGGGCGGCCCGCGAGCGCGAGCGCAAGGCCACCGAGGCGGCCACCCGGGTGCTCAGCGACCGTCCCGCCCCGTCACCGGCCGACGCCGTGACCGCCCGGGTGCTGATCGCCGACGAGCTGTCCCGCCTCGACGAGCCCGCCCGGCGCATCGTGACGCTCGCCTTCTACGACGACCTGACCCACACCCAGATCGCGAGCCTGCTGAGCATGCCCCTGGGCACCGTGAAGAGCCACATCCGGCGGTCGCTGGGTCGCCTCCGACGCAGGTTGGAGGTGGACGGTGCCGGAGCACAGTGAGCACGTGTCTGCGGACGACCTCGCCCTGCGGGCGCTGGGTGAGGAGCTGACCGACGTGCCCGAGTCGCACCTGGCCAGCTGTTCGCACTGCCAGAGCGAGCTGGACCAGCTGCGCGCCGTCGTGACGACGGCCCGTGCCGTGGAGCCGGCGGACTATCCGAGCGCGCCGCCGTCCTCGGTGTGGGACGGGATCGTGGCCGAGCTCGGGCTCGACCGATCCGCTGCTGCGGACCAGCCGGACCGTCCGTCCAGAGGGGTCGCCGCCGGCGCGGCCGATCCGGAGGGTGCCATCAGGCCGGCGGACTCCACGGGCGCCGATGTGGTGTCCCTGTCGGCGCCTCAGCCGGACGAAGGCAAGCGCCGGCCCGCGGCCTGGTTGCTCGCCACCGCCGCCGCCCTGGTCGGACTCGTGGTGGGGGTGGGGGCCACCCTGCTCGCCACCGCCGGTGACGACGACGAGCTGCCGGTGGTCGCGTCGACCGAGCTGGTCGTCCTCGCCGACGACAGCCCCGGCGGTGACGCCGAGATCCGCGGCTCGGGCTCCACGCGGGTGCTGGAGCTCGACGTGCCGGGCCTCTCGCCCGACACCGACGGGTTCTACGAGGTGTGGCTGCTCGACGAGGACGCCAAGCGGCTGGTGTCGATCGGTCTGCTGGACCCGTCGCAGGGCACTCGGGCGACCTTCCCGATCCCCGAGGACCTGGACGTGGCGGAGTTCCCGGTGGTGGACGTCTCGGTCGAGCCGGCCGACGGCGACCCGGCGCACTCCGGCGACAGCATCGTGCGCGGCACGCTGACCAGCTGACGGCCGCCCCGTGGGACGGCCACTGGGCGGCCGCGGCCACCTCGCCGCTGGAGAGCTGCCCGACGGCTCAGCCGGCGCGGCGTACGGACCTGTTGATCGCTGGTCATCCGCCGACGAGCTGCGACCGGGCCTCGCGCACCGGCACCGTCACCGGCCCTGCGGTCTTGGTGATCGCCGGCCCGGGCACCGCGAACGGACCCTGGCCGTCCACGGTGAACTCCGCCGTCCACGACGTCGTCACGGTCACCGACCGCTCGCCGGTGCTGGCGTACTCGTAGCTCACCGAGTCGTCGGGATAGACGCCGCCCGGCACGTCGAACGTCTGCGTGACACCTTCGTCGAACGTCCACTCCCACTGCGCCGTCGCGGTGACCGTGACGCTGAACCCGAGCACGTCGAACGGCTGGGTCTCGATCTGCTCCGGCTCGCCGGCGGCGAAGATCGTCGGCAGGTTGACGATGCCGCCGTCAGCCGGCTGGAACGACGGATCGGCGCTCGGCAGCAGGTTGACGACCCGTTCGCGCACCAGCTCCCCCACGTCGGCGACCGACGCCGGCCGCTCCCCCGGCCCGAGGCAGACCGAGTCGACCAGCTGCCACGGCGCCGTCGCGCTCGGCCGGAAGTACACCCGGTAGCGGATCGCATCGGGATCGGCGCACGCGTCGGTCGCGCCCATGCATGCCGAGCTGTCCCCGGCACCGTTCGCGATGCAGGCAGGGCTGATGATCCACTCGCAGCCGCGGCAATCAGCATGTGCCGCGGTCGCCTTGCCCAGTGCGCTGTCAGCATCAACCCCCGGGAACTGCACGCCCGACGTCACGACAGAGCCAGTGGACTGGTCACCCTCAGTCGTGGGCTCGCCGCCGTCACCACACAGCGTGCACTGAGGTTCGTCCTCCGCCTCTGCGGTCATCGGGGGAGGGCCCAGGATTACTATTGCTACCACCAGGGCGATGAGCGCGGTCCAGCGAGCGCGGTGCTTCATTCGAAATCCAGCGAGTTGCCGATGATCCATTCACCGCTTGACTGCTTCACCAGGGAGTAATCGGTGTGCAGCTGTCCTCCTGCGGAGTTCTCGGTCACCTTTCCGCTCCCGTCGAAGACTTTATACGGAGGGACGAGCGCAACGACCTCGGCCAGGCCGGTTCTGCCCTCGACGTCATGAACCCTGATCGATTTCACCGAATACTCGGCGCCTTCGAATCGACCACCTGAGTTGAAAGTCCTTGCAATCCGATCGGCAGAATCACGGCACGGGCACCCATCAGTGCTGAATTTCCGCAGTTCGGACACCTTCCCTGTTGCGAACGCGCGGTTGAATGCAGCGAAGTAGTCCTGCATCGTCGCTTCGATCTGCGCTTCCGGGGTGTCTGGGGACGCCGACGTCGTCGTTGGCGTGCGGCTCTGCGACCGTGTGGGCAGGGTGCCGGGCTCCTCGGGATCGTCGGTGCAGCCGGGAACGAGCAGCAGTCCCGCCACCAGCACGCAGCGAAGCAGCACCGTCCCCGTCGGTCCCCGCATGGCCCGGGAGCATAACGGGACGACTCGGATCGGCCCAGAGGTCATCCACAGCAATCGAGCCGGCTGCCCGTGGGTGCTGCAACAGCCGTGACGGGACCGGTTTCGAGTGGCATCGCGCCGGGCCAGTTGATGCCGACCCTTCGGCACAGCTGGCTGGGCGGGGCCGGCTCACACCTGGACGAAGTCGTTGTGTCGACAACAGCACCGGTTGGTCGAAGCACGAAGGGCGGGACTGCTGCATCCGGAGCGTCCTTTCCGGATCCGTGGTCGGGCAGGCCCGGAATCGCGGTTCCTGACGCCGTCGATCCGGAAGGCACACACCGCTGCGCCCGTCAAGGTGCTGCTGGAGGACCGCACCGAGTCCCGTTGCGCACGAATCGCGGCGCAACGGCATGCCTAGCCAGGGGCCACGCATGGCGAAGGTCGTTGCGCCGCGATTCGTGACTGGCAGCCGCAACGGGACGCGACCGGGCAACCCCGCCAGCCGGCTACCGCACGGCTACCGCGCAGCTACCTAGCAGGCGACCAGGCCACCAAGCGCTCGGCTGCGGGTCAGTGGCCGGCCCACCAGGAGCCGGCGGTCACCCGCTCGGCCTGGCTGCGCAGCGACTCGACCACGGCAGCCGGGTCGTCGGCGCCGTACACCGCCGAGCCGGCGACGAACACATCCGCTCCGGCCTCGGCGCAGCGCTCGATGGTTTCCGCGGAAACGCCCCCGTCGACCTGCAGCCACAGGGCAAGGTCCCGACCCTTGATCAGCTCGCGGGCCGCCCGAACCTTGGGCAGCGCCAGGTCGAGGAACTTCTGCCCGCCGAACCCCGGCTCCACCGTCATCACCAGCAGCATGTCGATCTCGGGCAGCAGCTCGGCGTAGGGCTCGACAGCGGTCGCCGGTCGCAGCGCCATGCCGGCCCGCACACCCGCCGAGCGCAGGGTCCGGGCCAGGCGCACCGGCGCCTGCGCGGCCTCGACGTGGAAGGTCACCGAGCGGGCACCGGCCGAGGCGTACTCGGGCGCCCACCGGTCGGCGTCCTCGATCATCAGGTGCACGTCGAGCGGCAGCGTCGACACCGCGGCCAGCCGCTCGATGACCGGCAGGCCGAGCGTCAGGTTGGGCACGAAGTGGTTGTCCATCACGTCGACGTGCACCCAGTCGGCGGCGGGCGCGATGCGGGCGACCTCCGACGCGAGATCGGTGAAGTCGGCCGAGAGGATGCTCGGAGAGATCTGCACGCCCATGGCCGCGGAGTCTAGGACCGTCGGCGTCAGAGCCGCCGGAGCAGCGCGATGTACATCGCGTCGGTGCCGTGGCGGTGCGGCCACAGCTGGACGTCCGGGCCGGGGCCGAGCGACGGTACGCCGGGCAGCAGCGGCCGGGCGTCGACCCGCTCCACGTCGGGGCGCCGGCGCAGCACGTCGCCGACAACGCCGCGCGTCTCGGCGAGGACAGGCGAGCAGGTGACGTAGGCGACCACGCCACCGGGACGGGCCGCGTCGATCGCCCCCCACAGCAGGTCGGTCTGCAGCGCGACCAGCGGTGCGACGTCGGCCGGCTGCCGGCGCCACCGCACCTCCGGCCGGCGCCGCAGCGCACCCAGCCCGGTGCACGGCGCGTCCAGCAGCACCCGGTCGAACGTATCGTCGGCCCACGCCGGTGTCCGCCCGTCGACCACGACGACCGACGCATCGGCACCCGTGGCCCGCCGCACCAGCCCGGCGCGGTGCGGCGCGAGCTCACCGGCCAGCAGAGCAGCACCGCGTTCCCGGGCGAGCGCCCCGAGCAGCGCCGCCTTGCCGCCCGGCCCGGCGCACACGTCCAGCCATCGCTCGGGCTCCGCGGACTCCACCTCGGCTCTGGCCAGGGCTAGCGCGACCAGCTGGCTGCCCTCGTCCTGGACACCGGCCCGACCCTCACGCACAGCGGTGAGGTCACCGGGATCGCCGCCGGGCAGGAGCGCGGCGTACGGCGACAGGTCGCTCGCCCGGGCGCCCGACGCCACCAGCTCGGAGACGGTGGCCCGACCGGGCCGCGCCACCAGGGTGACCTCGGCCGGCACGTTGTCCGACCGCAGCGCCGCCGCGGTCTCGTCGAGGTCGCCGCCGAGCGCGTCGCGCAGGGCGGTCACCACCCACGTCGGGTGCGAGTGCGCGACCGCGAGGTGGCCGACCGGGTCGCTCGCAAGGGGCGGGGCCACCTCGGCGACCCACCCCGGCAGGTCCCGGCGCGCGACCTTGCGCAGCACTGCGTTGACGAAGGACCCCGCGCCCTCGCCGACCGCGGCGCGGGCCAACTCGACCGTCGCGCCGACCGCCGCGTGCGGCGGCACCCGCATGGCGAGCAGCTGGTGGGCACCCAGTCGGAGCAGGTCGAGGACCGGCGGGTCGACCGACCCGAGGGGGCGGTCGACACAGGCATCGAGCGCCGCGTCGTACGTCCCGCGACCGCGCAGCGTCCCGTAGCCCAGCTCGGTGGCGAAGCCGGCATCGCGCCCGTCGAGCCCGCGCTCGCGCAGGAGCCCGGGCAGCACCAGGTTGGCGTAAGCGTCGCGCTCGTCGACCGCGCGCAGCAGGTGGAACGCGGCCAGCCGGGCGGCGTCCGGCTGCGGCCGGTCCCGGCGGGCCGGCGGCGACCCGCTGCGACGGCCCGGCGGCCGGCGGCGGCGCGGCGGGCCGCCGGTCACGTCCCGAACCCCGAGCCGTCGAGGTCGCGCACGCCGCGGGCCCATGCGTCGGCTGCCATCGGACGCTTGCCGGCCGGACGCACCTCGCCGAGCCGGACCGCCTGCCCGTCGCCGCAGCCCACGAGCACGTCGCGCCGCCCGACAGCGACGGCACCCGGCGCGAGCGTGCTGGCGCCGGCCGGCTCGACCGGCCCGAGGCCGACCCGCTCGCCGCCCCCCGAGGTCCAGGCGCCCGGCGCGGGGGTGCACGCACGCACCTGCCGGTCGACGTGGAAGGCGGGGCGCTGCCAGTCGACGCGGGCGTCGTCGGTGGAGAGCTTCGGGGCGTACGACACGCCGTCGCTCGGCTGCGGCACCGCGACGACCTCGCCGCGCTCGATCGCGTCGAGGGTGGCGACGAGGAAGGCCGCGCCGGCGACGGCCAGCCGCTCGAGCAGCTCGCCGCTGGTGTCCCGGGGGCGCACCTGCTCGGTCATGACGCCGTAGAGGGGGCCGGTGTCGAGACCCGCCTCGAGCTGGAAGACGCTGGCGCCGGTGACCTGGTCGCCATGCAGCAGCGCGTGCTGCACCGGCGCCGCACCGCGCCAGGCCGGCAGCAGCGAGAAGTGCAGGTTGACCCAGCCGTGCGGCGGCAGTGACAGCGCGTCGGCAGGCACCAGGGCGCCGTAGGCGACCACCGGGCAGCAGTCGGGGGCGAGCTCGCGCAGCCGGTCCATGACGCCGGGGTCGGAGAGCCGCGCGGCCCGGAGGACCTCGACGCCGGCCTCCTCGGCGCGCCGGGCCACCGGCGAGGCGACCAGCCGCCGGCCCCGGCCGGCCGGTGCGTCGGGGCGAGTCAGCACCGCGACGACGTCGTGGCTTGAGTTGAGCAGGGCGTCCAGCGAGGGGACGGCGACCTCGGGGGTGCCGGCGAGGACCAGGCGCATGGAGGAGGCGGCCGCGCTAGAGGGCCCGGCCGTGCAAGGCGTGCGGCGACAGCTTGACCGGCGGGGCGGTCTCGCCCGCCCACTCGGCCTCACGGATCGCCTTGAGCGCCAGCTTGCGCTGCGTCTTGTCGAGGCGGTCGATGAAGAGCACCCCGTCCAGGTGGTCGGTCTCGTGCTGCACGCAGCGGGCGAGCAGCTCGGTGCCCTCGACGGTGACGGGCTCACCGTGCATGTCCTGCCCCTTGGCGACGACGCTCCACGAGCGCTTGGTCGGGAAGGCGAGCCCCGGGAAGGACAGGCAGCCCTCGTCGTCCTCCTGCTCCTCGTCGGAGAGGTCGAGCACCGGGTTGACCAGGTGCCCCAGGGTGTCGTCGACGTGGTAGGTGAACACCCGGAGCCCGACGCCGATCTGCGGGGCCGCCAGCCCGACACCGGGCGCCTCGAGCATCGTCTCCTGCAGGTCCTTGACCAGCTGGCGCAGCTCCTTGTCGAAGTCGACGACCAGCTCGGCGGGCGTGCGCAGCACCGGGTCGCCGAAGAGCCGGATGGGCTGGACGGGCACGAGAGCTCCTTGCGGGCGGACGACGTCGGGACGACCAGTCTACGAACTCGCGCCGCCCCCTTCCGCCGCCGGCGGTAATGCGGTCAGATAGGGCGATTCCGCAGCCAGGAGGACCCATGCTCACCACCCGACGTCGCGCCGCTCGGTCGGACGCGGTCCCGACCGTCTCGCCGGCCGGCACGTTGGCCACCGCGCCGGCCGTCGCGCTGGGCACCGCGCTGGCCGTCACGTTGGGCACCGCGCTGGCCGCCCTGACCACGCTGGCCGCCCCGCCCGCCGCCGGTGCGGGTCCCGAGCCGGTGCGGTTCTCCACGTTCAACGCCTCGCTCAACCGGTCCGCCGAGGGCGCCCTTGTGGCCGACCTCTCGACGACCACGAACGTCCAGGCCGCCAACGTGGCGGAGACGATCCAGCGGGTCCGGCCCGACGTCCTGCTGGTCAACGAGTTCGACTACGACGCCGCCGGGACCGCGCTGCGGCTGTTCCAGGACAATTACCTGTCCGTGCCGCACCACGGGTCGGTGCCGATCAGCTATCCCTACCGCTACAGCGCGCCGAGCAACACCGGCATCTCGTCCGGCTTCGACCTCAACAACAACGGCGTCACCGACACCACGCCGGGTGACAACGCCTACGGCGACGACTCGTTCGGCTTCGGCGTCTACCCCGGCCAGTACGGCATGGCGGTCTACTCCAGGTACCCGATCCGCACCGAGGCCGTCCGCACCTTCCAGACGTTCCTGTGGAAGGACATGCCCGGCGCGATGCTGCCGGACGACCCGGCCACCGCGGCCCCGGCCGACTGGTACTCCCCCGCCGAGCTCGATGTCTTCCGCCTGTCGTCGAAGAGCCACTGGGACGTGCCGCTGGACGTGGCCGGTCGCACGGTCCACTTCCTGGTCAGCCACCCGACCCCGCCGGTGTTCGACGGGCCGGAGGACCGCAACGGCACCCGCAACCACGACGAGATCCGGTTCTGGGCCGACTACGTCCGCCCCTCGCACTCGGGCTACATCTACGACGACGAGGGCGAAAGGGGCGGGCTCACACCCGGGGCGAGCTTCGTCATCGCCGGTGACCTGAACTCGGACCCCCTCGACGGGGACAGCGTGCCCGGCAGCACCCAGCAGCTGCTGGACGACCCGCGGGTCAACGCCAACCAGGCGCCGACCAGCGACGGCGGCCCCTGGGCGGCCGAGACGCAGGACGCGCTCAACCTCACGCACCGCTCCGACCCCGCGCAGGACACGGCCGACTTCTGCGACACCGCGGTGGCGCCGCCGTGCAGCGGGCCCGGCAACCTGCGGGCCGACTACGTCCTGCCCAGCAAGAACCTCCGGATCGTCGGCGGCGGCATCTTCTGGCCCACCGACGAGCAGCCGTACTTCTACCTCACGGGCCCGGGGTTCCCCGTCCCGACGTCGGACCACCGCGAGGTCTGGGTCGATGTCCGGGTGCCGGGGGCGGTCGCGAGGTAGCCACCGATGACCGACATCGACATCGCCGACCCCAGAGTCGAGCAGTACGCCGTCGAGCACACCAGCCGGGAGCCGGCGTGGTTCGCCACCGTTGCCGAGAACACCCGGGCGCGCACCACCGCGCCCGGGATGATGGTGGGGACGCTGGAGGGTCGGTTCCTCGCGGCGGTCGTGGCGATGCTGCAGCCGGCCCGGGTGCTCGAGATCGGCACCTTCACCGGCTACAGCGCGCTGTCGATGGCCGAGGCGCTGCCGCCGGGTGGGCACATCGTCACCTGCGACATCAGTGAGGAGCACGTCGCGATCGCCCGCGAGCACATCGCGGCGAGCCCCTACGCCGACCGGATCGAGATCCGGGTCGGCCCGGCCATCGAGACCGTCCAGACCTTGGACGGCCCGTTCGACCTGGTCTTCATCGACGCCGACAAGCCGGGCTACCTGGCCTACTACGAGGCCGTCCTGCCCAAGCTGGCGCCGGACGGGGTGATCCTCGCGGACAACGTGCTGTGGAGCGGTCGACTGGTCGACCCACCGACCGACGACGAGGACGACAGCACTCGCGCCCTGCGCGCGTTCAACGACCACGTGGTCGCCGACGATCGGGTCGAGGTGGTGATGCTGACCGTCCGCGACGGAGTGAGCCTCATCCGGCGACGGCGCGGCTGACCGGCCGGCGCGGCGTACGCACTGCGCCGCTGAGCCGGCGCGGCGTACGCACTGCGCCGCTCAGCCGGTGCGCCGCAGCCCCGACACACCCGCGCGGGCGAGGTCACGCCGCAGCTGGTCTGGGTCGGTGAAGACCACCCCGATCATCCCCGCAGCCCGGGCCGCCTCGACGTTGACCTCGCGGTCGTCGACGAAGACCGTGCCGGCCGGGTCGAGGCCGTGCCGCGACAGCAGCAGGTCGTAGAGCCGTGGATCCGGCTTGGCCAGCCGCTCCTCGCCCGACACGACGACCGCCTCGAACAGCCGCAGGAAGGCGAAGCGCTCGCGAGCGTGCGGGAACAGCTCGGCCGACCAGTTGGTCAGGGCGAGCAGCCGGACGCCAGCGCCGTGCAGCTCCTCGACCAGCCGGACGGTCCCGTCGATCACCCCGCCGAGGGTCTCCGAGAAGCGATCCGGGTAGGCGGCGAGCAGCTCCCGCCGGTGCGGGAACCGTGCCCCGTGGTCGGCCACCGCCTCGGCCCAGGTGCGCTCTCCAGCGTCGAGGGCGTGGTTCCAGGCGACGAAGTCGACCTCGTCGAAGAACTCCTCGATCTCCTCGTCCGAGCCGAGCAGGGTCCGGTAGAGCCGCCGGGGGTCCCAGTCGACGAGGACCCCGCCGAGGTCGAAGACCACCGCGTCGGCCTGCCGTGCGCTCACGCCACCTCCCTCGGGTCCACCTGGATGCGCACGCTGCCCGCGTCCTTGTGGGCGCTGCGCACGCCCGAACCGGCCCGCAGGACGGCGACCACCTGCCGACCGAGGCTGCGCGGGGCGCGGACGAGCAGCCTCTCCTGCCCGGCCTCGGCGGCCGGCACCGGCCCCAGTACGTCGGCCCCGTCGGGCAGCGCCGAGGCGGCGACCAGCGCCTGCAGGGCGGCCGGCTCGCCGGTGAGGGACACCATGAGGGCCTCCGGCGGCAGCCGCAGCGCAGCCCGGTCGGCGAGCTCACGGTCGGCGAAGGTCACCGGGTCCCACCGCACCAGCGCCTGCACGGCGGGGGCAGTCGACTCGGCGACGACGACCACTCGGCCGCCGTCAGGCCCGGGACGGACCAGGGCGGCCGCGCCCGCCCACCGGCGCAGCGCCTCCTCGGCGGCACGCAGGTCGGGCCGGTGCAGCAGCGCCCACCCGTCGAGCAGCAGCGCTGCGGCGTAACCGGTCTCCGCGACCGGCTCGGCTCCGGGGGTCGCCACGACCAGCGCGGGTTCCGGTCCCACGATGGTCAGCACGCCACCGGCGCTCGAGGTGCGCACGGGCGTTCGGGGGAACGCGCGGCCCAGCTCCTCCGCGGTACGTCCGGAGCCGACCGACGTCGCCCGCAGCCGGGTGCCGGAGCACGCCGGGCAGGACCAGGCCGTGGCGACGACGCCGCACCACCGGCAGGCCGGGGTGGAGCCGGCGGCCCCGGAGCCGAGGCGGCCGGCGCAGACAGCGCACCGGGCCGGTGCGCGACAGGTGGCGCAGGCCAGTCCAGGGACGTACCCCGCTCTCGGCACCTGCACGAGGACCGGCCCGTGCTGGAGCGCCTGCGCCGCGGTCCGCCAGGCCAGGGTCGGCAATCTTGCCGCCCGGCCGGTCGGGTCGCGCGGATCCACCTCGTCGCTGATCCCGCGCACGGACGGTGCCACCCGTCGCACCGTGTCGCGGGTGGCCGAGACGTCCTCGGCCCAGCCGGACCGGACGAGCGACGCCGCCTCCGCCGTGCGGGTGAAGCCGCCCACCACCAGGGCGGCGCCCTCCAGCCGGGAACGCATCGCGAGCACGGTGCGCACCTGCGGGTACGGCGCGCGCGGCTCGTCGTGCAGGTCGTCGCCGTCGTCCCAGACCACCGCCAGGCCCAGGTCGCGGACCGGCGCGAACATGGCGGCCCGGGTGCCGACCACCACCCGGGAATGGCCGCGGCGGACCGTCAGCCACCTCGCGTAGCGGGTCGACGGGCCGGCGTCGGCGGTCAGCACCGTCGCCGCCCCGGGACCCAGCACCTGGCCGACCGCGACGGCGACCCGGTCGACGTCGCGGTGGTCGGGGACGACGACCAGCGCACCGCGGCCCCCGGCGACGACAGTGGCGACCAGCGATGCGATCTCGTCCGGCCAGGTGGCGTCGGGCAGCGCCGACCAGACGGCGCGGGGGGCGCCACCCGCGTGCACCGCGTCCAGCAGCGCCGGCCCGCGGGGATAGCGGGCCCAGGGCCCCGGGTCCGGACGTGCCTGACCGGTCGCCGCGGGGGCCGACTCCTGCGCCTCGGCCCTCGCGTGCCGCGGCGGGACGGCGAGCCGCAGCACGTCGGCCATCGACCCGGCGTAGTGGTCGGCCACCTCGCGGGCCAGCCGGGCGATCTCGGAGCTGAGCACCGGCTCGGGCGAGACCACCTTGTGCACCGGGCCCAGCCTGCCTGGGTGCTCCGAGGTGTCGACCCGCTCGAGCAGGAAGCCGTCGACCAGCCGGCCGGCGAACCGCACGCGGACCCGGCACCCCGGCCGGGCCGACTCGGCCTGCTCGGCCGGCACGAGGTAGTCGAACGGCCGGTCCAGGTGCGGCAGCGGGACGTCGACGGCCACCCGGGCCACCGGGAGCACGGCTGCCGCCTCGATGGGTGGCTTCGGCGGTCGGGCCCGGGCCCGCCGGGCGGTCGAGCGCATCAGGGCGAGCTGCTCCCCCGCGGCACCGTGGTCGGCCTCAGCCGGATCGCCCGTCACGGACCCATCCCATCAGCCGCCCTGGACACCGGCTGGACCGCGGCAGATGCACCAGGACCGCGGCGAATTCGCCTCGGTTCGGGTGCATCGATCACGCTGGCGTGATCAATTCCGCAAGAGCAGCGTGGCCGGGGCGTCAGGCCTTGGCCGCCGACATCAGGTCGTCGACCCGGTCGGCGCGCTCCCAGGTGAAGTCGGGCAGCTCGCGGCCGAAGTGGCCGTAGGCCGCCGTCTGGCGGTAGATCGGCCGCAGCAGGTCGAGGTCGCGGATGATCGCGGCCGGGCGCAGGTCGAAGACCTCGGTGACGGCGTTCTGGATCCGGTCCACCGGCACGGTCTCGGTCCCGAACGTCTCCACGAAGAGCCCGACCGGGTGCGCCTTGCCGATCGCGTAGGCGACCTGCACCTCGCAGCGGCGGGCCAGCCCGGCGGCCACGACGTTCTTGGCGACCCAGCGCATCGCGTAGGCGGCCGAGCGGTCGACCTTGGACGGGTCCTTGCCGGAGAAGGCGCCGCCGCCGTGGCGGGCCATGCCGCCGTAGGTGTCGACGATGATCTTGCGCCCGGTAAGGCCGGCGTCGCCCATCGGGCCACCGATCTCGAACCGGCCGGTCGGGTTGACCAGCAGGAGGTAGCCGGCCGAGTCGATGTCCACGCCGTCGAGCACCGGCTTGACGACCTGCTCGGCGATGTCCGGCTCGAGCATCGACTCGAGGGCGATGTCCGACGCGTGCTGGCTGGACACGACCACGGTGTCGAGCCGGGCCGCGCGGTCCCCGTCGTACTCGATGGTGACCTGGGTCTTGCCGTCGGGGCGCAGGTAGGGCACCGCCCCGTCCTTGCGGACGCTCGCCAGCTGCTGGGCCAGCCGGTGGGCCAGCCAGATCGGCAGCGGCATCAGCTCGGGGGTGTCGTCGCACGCGTAGCCGAACATCAGGCCCTGGTCGCCCGCGCCCTGCCGGTCCAGCGGGTCATCCGAGATGTGATGGTTGTGGTCGCCCGTTCGGTGTTCGTAGGCGTCATCGACGCCCTGGGCGATGTCCTGCGACTGGCCGCCGATCGACACCGACACGCCGCACGAGTAGCCGTCGAAGCCCTTGGCCGACGAGTCGTAGCCGATGTCGAGCACCCGCTCGCGCACGATCGCCGGGATGTCGGCGTAGGTCGAGGTGGTCACCTCGCCCGCCACGTGCACCTGGCCGGTCGTGATCAGGGTCTCGACAGCGACCCGACTGCTCGGGTCGTCGGCGAGCAGCGCGTCCAGGATCGAGTCGCTGATCTGGTCGGCGATCTTGTCCGGGTGGCCCTCGGTGACGGACTCGGACGTGAAGAGGCGGCGGGACACGGTGCTCCTACGGGGGGTCGACTGCCGGTCGGCGGCGCCGGCGCAGGGGCCGGGGCGGCCGCACGAGTCTAGCGGTCCGGCGTCACGAGCCGGTCGTACGTCGTCGCTGGGACGCCGCGCTGCCCCACCGGGCCGCCACCAGGTCCCACACGACCTCGGCCAGCGCCTCCTTGCTGCCGAGGGGCACCGGGGTCTCGCTGCCGTCCGACCCGAGCACCACCGCGGCGTTCTGCCTGCCCTCGAACCCGGTCGGGTGCCCGGCCGCGCCCACCTCGTTGACCACGAGCAGGTCGCAGCCCTTGCGGGCCAGCTTGGCGCGGCCGTGCGCCAGGACGTCACCCTCCGCGTCGCCGGTCTCGGCCGCGAAGCCGACGACCACCTGGCCGGCGCGCCGGCGGGGCGCCGCGGCCAGCTCCGCGAGCACGTCCGGGTTGCGGACCAGCGCGATCTCGGTGGGCTCGCCGGCACCCTTCTTGAGCTTGGTGGTCGAGGTGTCTCGGGGCCGGAAGTCGGCCACGGCCGCGGCCATGACCACCGCGTCGGCCTCGGCCGCCGTCGCCAGCACCACGTCGCGCAGCTCCTCGGCCGACCCGACCGGCATCACGGTCACGCCCTGCGGCTCGGGGAGCGCGGTGTTGGCCGCGACCAGCACCACCTCGGCGCCGCGGGCGGCGGCGGTGTGAGCGAGGGCGTAACCCTGTCGGCCGCTGGACCGGTTGCCCAGGAAGCGCACCGGGTCGAGGTGCTCGCGGGTCCCGCCGGCGCTGACGACGAGCCGCCGCCCGGCCAGGTCGCGGTGGCCGGCGGACCTGGTCGCCGATCCGAGCAGCCGGGTCGCGGCGGCGAAGATCTCCTCGGGCTCCGGCAGCCGGCCCGGGCCGGTGTCGGCGCCGGTCAACCGTCCGGAGGCGGGCTCCAGGACGTGCACGCCTCGGGCTCGCAGGGTCTCGACGTTGGCCCGGGTGGCCGGGTGCTGCCACATCTCGGTGTGCATGGCCGGGGCCATCAGCACCGGGCAGGTGGCGGTGAGCAGCGTCGTGGTGAGCAGGTCGTCGGCGAGGCCGTGGGCCGCCTTGGCCACCAGGTCGGCGGTCGCCGGGGCCACGACGACCAGCTCGGCCGCGCGCCCGATCCGCACGTGCGGCACCTGCTCGACGTCGTCCCACACGCTGGCCGTGACGGGATGCCCTGACAGGGCGGCCCAGGTCGGCGCCCCCACGAACTCGAGGGCGGCGGCGGTCGGGACGACGCGGACGTCGTGCCCGCTCTCGGTCAGCAGCCGCAGCAGGTGGGCGACCTTGTAAGCCGCGATGCCGCCCCCGACGCCGAGGACAACTCCGACCCCCTCGCCGGCGGGCGCCGGAGGGACGTCCGGCGGCTGGTGCGCCACGACGGCCGCCCGGTCAGACCTCGGACTCGGTGTCGACCTTCTCCACGGTCAGCATGCCGGAGTTGATCTCGCGCATCGCGATGGACAGCGGCTTCTCGTGGACGTGGGTCTCGACCAGCGGTCCGACGTACTCGAGCAGGCCCTCGCCCAGCTGGGAGTAGTAGGCGTTGATCTGGCGGGCGCGCTTCGCGGCGTAGATGACCAGGCTGTACTTCGAGTCGGTCGCGGCGAGCAGCTCGTCGATCGGGGGGTTGGTGATGCCCTCAGGCGCGGCAACGGTCCCGGACACGGGTGGGCCTTCCGGTTGGAGAACTGACGTCAGTGGGTGGTCAGTGCGTGGTCGTGGTGCAGAGGTGCAGGTCAGGACCACGTGCGTTCGTCACGCGGTACCCGTCAAGGCTAACAGGCGGGCGACCACGTCCGGCACGCTCGTGTTGACCATCGTCAGGTCGAACTCCCCCTCGGCGGCCAGCTCCTCCCGGGCGACCGCGAGCCGTCGCTCGACGACGTCGGGCGGCTCGGTGCCCCGGCCGGTGAGCCGGCGCACCAGCTCGTCCCAGCTGGGCGGGGTCAGGAACACCAGCCGGGCGTCGGGCATCGCGCACCGCACCTGGCGGGCTCCCTGCAGGTCGATCTCGAGCAGGACCGGGTGCCCGGCGACCAGGTGGTCGTCGACCGGGGCCCGCGGCGTGCCGTAGCGGTTGCCGGCGAACTCCGCCCACTCCAGGAAGCCGTCCTCGGCGACCAGCTCGTCGAACCGCTCGCGGCTCACGAAGCGGTAGTGCACGCCGTCGACCTCGCCGGGCCGGGGGAACCGCGTGGTGGCCGACACGGACACCCACAGCTGCGGGTGGTGGGTCCGCAGCTCGCGCACGACCGTGCTCTTGCCGACGCCCGACGGCCCCGAGAGGACGACCAGCCGAGCCCGCTCGTCCGGCGCTTTGTCATCTGTCGCGCCGTGAGCGGCGGGCGTGCTCAGGCGCTGCCGCCGAACTCCCGCTCCAGGGCCGCCATCTGCTGGGCGCCCAACCCGCGGACCCGGCGGCTCTCGGAGATGCCGATCTCCTCCATGATCTTGCGGGCGCGCACCTTGCCGACGCCGGGCAGCGACTCGAGGACCGAGGCAACCTTCATCTTCCCGACGATGTCGTTGCCGCCCTCGCGGCTGCCCTCCTTGAGCACCTCGATCAGCGAGGCACCCGAGTGCTTGAGCCGGTTCTTCACCGCGGCCCGCTCGCGTCGGGCGATCGCAGCCTTCTCGAGGGCTGCCGCCCTCTGCTCAGGGGTCAGCGGGGGCAGTGCCACGTGCAGTCACCTCGGCGTCAGTGCGTGCAGACAGATGGTCCAGGCCAAGCGCGTACAGGTCAGGAACCTAGCGACACAGCCGCGCACTGGGCAATGCGGGTCGGGCACTCGGCGCGGGTCTGCGGCGCGTCGGCGCCGGACTCGGTACGAACGTCGGACCACCGACCTCCACCGGTCGTCCGACCTACGGCCCCGGACGTCCGGTCGGTTCGCGCGTACAGAGGGAGGGACACGGCGCACGCCGAGTCCGGGTCAGCGACGGCCTCGACGTCGTCCGGCGACCCGACTTCCCTGCTCGACCCGGCGATCGCCCGCGACGTCGCCCGCGCCGACCTGGTGTGGGCCCGCATCGGCACGATGGCGGTCACCGAGCGGGCCGCACCGGCGACGACGAGATGTGGGGCGGTTTCCAGCTGCTGGCCAAGCTGCACGCGACCGAGACGGCGGCGGCCGACCGGGCTGCCGGTGCCATCGAGCTCGAGGCCGACGGCCCTCGCGACTGAGCGGCGCTCAGGCGGCCAGCACCGCCGCGAGGTCGCGGGCCGCGGCTGCCACCTGGGTCAGGTCGCCTGCTCCGGTGACCGGCCGGCCGACGACCAGCAGGTCGGCCCCGTCCGCGAGCGCCTGCTCGGCGGTGGCCACCCTGGCCTGGTCGTCCCCGGTGCTGCCCGCCCCACCGGCCGAGGGGCGTACGCCCGGCGTGATCAGCCGCACGCCGGGACCGACCTCGCGGCGTACCGCCGCCACCTCCAGCGGGGAGCACACCAGCGCCCGCGCGCCGCCCGAGACGGCGAGCACGGCGAGACGCCGGACGGTGTCCAGCGGCGAGCCGGCGAAGCCGACCGCGGCCAGCTGCTCGGCGGACATCGAGGTGAGGACGGTGACGCCGGCGACGATCGTCGCGGGCAGCGCCTCGGCGGCGGCGCGCACCATGTCGGCCCCGCCGCTCGCGTGGACGGTCAGGTAGGCCGGCGCCAGGTCGGCGACCGACCGGGCCGCGCCGGCCACCGTGTTGGGGATGTCGTGCAGCTTGAGATCGAGGAAGACGTCGCGCCCGCCGCTCGCCTCGCGGCAGGCCAGGACGGCCTCCCGGCCGTGCCGGAGGTAGAGCTGCAGGCCGACCTTGACGGTGCTCACGTGCGGGCCGGCGGCGGTCGCCCAGCCGACGGCGGTCTCGAGGTCGGGCGCATCCAGGGCGACGGCGACCGGGGCGAGGGCGACCGGGGCGGTGGTCACGACGCCTCCGGCGGCCGGTGGGCGTACCCCACGGCCTCGCGCAGGCTGCTGAAGCCGCGGTCGGTCAGGCCCCGGGCGAGCTCGCGCAGGACGCGCATCGGGGCGCCGGGGTCGCCGAACACGGCGGTGCCGACCGACACGGCCGACGCGCCGGCAAGGACCATCTCGAGGGCGTCGAGGCCGGAGCGGAGCCCGCCCATGCCGATCAGGGGCACGTGCGGGAGGGCCGCGTGGACCTGCCAGACGCACCGCACGGCGACCGGCTTGACAGCCGGGCCGGACAGACCTCCGGTGACCCCGCCGAGGACCGGCCGCATCGTGTCGAGGTCGAGCGCCATGCCGAGCAGCGTGTTGATCAGGGACAGCCCGTCGGCGCCGGCGTCGACGCACGCCCGGGCGATGTCGACGATGTCGGTGACGTCCGGCGAGAGCTTGGCGAAGACCGGGACCGACGGGGCGGTGTGTCGCCGGACCGCGCCGACCACGTCGGCCGAGGCGGTCGGGCTGCAGGCGAAGACCAGGCCCCGGTCGGCGACGTTGGGGCAGGAGATGTTGACCTCGAGGGCCGCCAGCCCGGGAGCGCCGCGCAGCCGGCGGGCCAGCTCGGCGAACTCCTCGACGCTGCCGCCGGCGATCGACACCACCGCGCGCGCCCCGTGCTCGTGCAGCCAGGGCAGGTCGTGCTCCAGGAAGTGGTCGATGCCGGGACCTTGCAGGCCGATCGAGTTGAGCATGCCGCTCGGGGTCTCGGCCATCCGCGGCGTCGACCGCCCCGAGCGGGCCGCCAGCATGATCGACTTGGTGACGACGGCTCCGAGCCCCGCGACGTCGAAGAACTGGTGCAGCTCGCGGCCGGCGGCGGCGCAGCCGGACGCGGTCAGCACCGGGTTGGGCAGCGACAGCCCGCCGAGGTCGGCGGTCAGGTCGCAGTCGGGCTGGGTCACCCGCGGTGCGTCGACGGTGCGGACGGTGAAGCTCACCGGACGCCTCCTTCCGTTGCCACTGCCTGCCCTCCGGTCCCGGTCGCCGCGGGCGCGCCGACCGTCTCCGGCGGCACGGTGCCGACGTCGTCCCAGCGCACCCGCTCGCCGGCGAAGACCGGGCCCTCGACGCACGACCGCACCATGCGGGTCTGCCCGTCGTCGCCGACCACCGGCAGCACGCAGGTCATGCACACCCCGATGCCGCAGGCCATCGACTCCTCGACGGCGCACTGCGACGGGACGCCGTGGGTGGCGGCGAGGCGGCTGACCGCGCGCAGCATGCCCATCGGACCGCAGGCGTAGACGACGTCGGTGCCGGCGCGGGCCATCAGCTCGGGCAGCACGTCGGTCACGACGCCGCGGGTGCCGGTCGAGCCGTCGACCGTGGTGACCGCGACGGTGGCCGCCATCCGCTTGGCGTCGAGGGCGCCGAAGAGGCGGTCCGCGCTCGCCGCGCCGAGCACGAAGTCGACCCGGCAGCCGCGCTTGTGCAGCGCCTCGGCCAGCCCGAAGAGCGGGGCGCTGCCGTAGCCGCCGCCGACCAGCGTCGCCGAGGCGCCACCGTCGCGCGGCAGCGAGAAGGGCTTGCCCAGCGGGCCGACGACGTCGACCGGGGTGTGCGGGTGCTGCCCGGCCAGCCACCGGGTGCCCGCCCCGTGGACGCCGACGACGACGTCGACGGTGCCGCCGTAGACCCCAGTCGCCCGCGACTGGTAGATCGAGAAGGCCCGGCGCAGGATCAACCCGGTGCGCTCGCCACCGACCGCCAGGGCGACGAAGTGCCCCGGTCTGGCCCGCTCGGCGATGCCCGGGGCAACCAGCGTCAGGTGGTGGTAGGCGCCGACCCTGCGGCTCGCCAGGATCTCGCCGCTGACCTGGAGCGGCCGGGTCTGGGTCGCGCTGTCAGTCACGGGCGGGCTCCATGGAGGGCGGCCGTCCAGTCCTGGATCGACCGGACGTCCAACGCGCCGCGGCCGAGCGCCTCGATGCCCTGCACCGCCGCGGCGAGCTCCTGGACCGTCGTGATGATCGGCCGGTCCATCGCGACGGCCGCCGACCGGATCTCGTAGCCGTCGGCGCGGGCCCGGCTGCCCGACGGCGTGTTGACCACCATGTCCACCTCGCCCGCGAGGATCCGGTCGACGACGGTGGGCTCACCGTCCGGACCCGGCCCCGCGCTGTGCTTGCGCACGACCGTGGCCTCGACCCCGTTGCGGCGCAGCACGTCGGCCGTCCCCTCGGTGGCGAGCACCTGGAAGCCGAGGTCGGCGAGCCGCTTCATCGGGAAGATCATCGCTCGCTTGTCGCGGTTGGCCATCGACACGAAGACCGCGCCCTTGGTCGGGAGGCCGCCGTACGCCGCGGCCTGGCTCTTGGCGAAGGCCGTCCCGAACGCGGCGTCGATGCCCATGACCTCGCCGGTGGAGCGCATCTCAGGCCCGAGGATGTGGTCGACGCCCCGGCCCTCCACGGTGCGGAACCGCTTGAACGGCAGCACGGCCTCCTTGACCGCGACCGGCATCGGCCCGGCTCCGGTGGGCGGCAGGTCGGCGCCGTCGCCGCTCGCCGGCAGCAGCGCCTCCGCGCGCAGCTCGGCGACGGTCGCGCCGAGCATCACCCGGGCGGCCGCCTTGGCCAGCGGCACGCCGGTCGCCTTGGACACGAACGGCGCCGTCCGGGAGGCCCGCGGGTTGGCCTCGAGGACGTAGAGCACCCCGGCGGCAAGGGCGAACTGCACGTTGAGCAGGCCGCGCACGCCGATGCCCTCGGCGAGCGCCCGGGTGTGCTCGCGGACCCGCTCGACCTCCTCGCGGCCCAGGGTCACCGGCGGCAGCACGCAGGCCGAGTCGCCGGAGTGGATGCCGGCCTCCTCGATGTGCTCCATCACGCCGCCGACGTAGAGCTCCTGGCCGTCGAAGAGCGCGTCGACGTCGATCTCGACCGCGTCGTCGAGGAACCGGTCGACCAGCACCGGCCGGTCGGCCGACACCTCGGTCGCCTCGGCCATGTAGGTCGCGAGCTGGTCGTCGTCGTAGACGATCTCCATGCCTCGGCCGCCGAGGACGTAGGACGGCCGGACCAGTACGGGGTAGCCGATGGTGGCCGCCACCCGCCGGGCCCCCTCGAAGGACGTCGCGGTGCCGTGCTTGGGCGCCACCAGGGCGGCGCCTTCGAGCACCTCGGAGAACTGCTGACGGTCCTCGGCCCGGTGGATCGCCTCGGGGCTGGTGCCCACGATCGGCACGCCGGCCTCCTTGAGCCGCTGCGCCAGGCCGAGCGGGGTCTGGCCGCCGAGCTGCACGACGACGCCGACGACCGGGCCGGCCGTCTGCTCGGCGTGCACCACCTCGAGCACGTCCTCGAGGGTGAGCGGCTCGAAGTACAGCCGGTCGCTGGTGTCGTAGTCGGTCGAGACCGTCTCGGGGTTGCAGTTGACCATCACGGTGCGGTAGCCCTGCGAGCGCAGCGCGAAGGACGCGTGCACGCACGAGTAGTCGAACTCGATGCCCTGACCGATCCGGTTGGGGCCGCTGCCCAGGATCAGCACCGCCGGCTCGACCCGCGGCGCCACCTCGGTCTCCTCGTCGTAGGACGAGTAGTGGTAGGGCGTCAGCGCGGCGAACTCGGCCGCGCAGGTGTCGACGGTCTTGAACACCGGCCGGATGCCCAGAGCGTGCCGCACACCGCGCACCACGTCCTCGGGCATCCCGCGCAGCCGGCCGATCTGCACGTCGGCGAAGCCGTGCCGCTTGGCCCGCGCCAGCAGGTCACGGTCGAGCTCCTTGGCGTCCTGCACCTCGGCGGCGACCTCGTTGAGCAGCTCGACCTGGTCGAGGAACCAGGGGTCGATGCCGGTCGCGTCGTGCAGCTCCTCGACGGTCGCGCCGGCCCACAGCGCCTGCTGCACGTCGCGCAGCCGCCCGTCGTGCGGCACCGCCGCCCGCGCCACGATGTCGGCCGCCGGCTCGTCACCGGGGCGCGCCGGCCAGTCGAAGGGCGCGTCGCCGCGCTCCAGCGACCGCAGCGCCTTCTGCAGCGCCTCGGTGAAGGACCGGCCGATCGCCATCGCCTCGCCGACGCTCTTCATGTGCGTGGTCAGTGTCGGGTCGGCCCCGGGGAACTTCTCGAAGGAGAAGCGCGGCACCTTCACCACGACGTAGTCCAACGTCGGCTCGAAGGACGCCGGGGTCTCGCGGGTGATGTCGTTGGGGATCTCGTCGAGGGTGTAGCCGATCGCCAGCTTGGCGGCGATCTTGGCGATCGGGAAGCCGGTCGCCTTCGACGCCAGCGCCGAGGACCGCGACACCCGAGGGTTCATCTCGATGACGATGACCCGGCCGGTCGTCGGCTCGACGGCGAACTGGATGTTGCAGCCACCGGTGTCCACCCCGACCGCGCGGATGACGTCGATCGAGATGTCGCGCAGCCGCTGGTACTCGCGGTCGGTGAGCGTCATCGCGGGCGCGACGGTGACCGAGTCGCCGGTGTGGACGCCCATCGGGTCGAGGTTCTCGATCGAGCAGACCACCACGACGTTGTCGGCCTTGTCGCGCATCAGCTCGAGCTCGTACTCCTTCCAGCCGAGGATCGACTCCTCGAGGAGCACCTCGGTCGTGGGGCTGGCCTGCAGGCCGGCCGCGGCCATCCGCCGCAGCTGCGTCTCGTCGCGGGCCAGGCCGGAGCCGGCGCCGCCCATCGTGAAGGACGGCCGCAGCACCAGCGGGTAGCCCAGGTCCTCGGCCGCTGCGACGCAGTCCTCGACGTTGCGCCCGATCGTGCTGCGGGCCGACTCGGCACCGATGGTCGCCACGATCTCCTTGAACCGCTCGCGGTCCTCCCCGGCCTGGATGGCGTCGACGTTCGCACCGATCAGCTCGACGCCGTACTCCTCGAGGACGCCCGCCTCGTGCAGTGCGATCGCGGTGTTGAGCGCGGTCTGCCCACCGAGGGTGGCGAGCAGCGCGTCGGGCCGCTCCTTCTCGATCACCTTGGTGACGATCTCGGGCGTGATCGGCTCGATGTAGGTCGCGTCGGCGAACTCGGGGTCGGTCATGATCGTCGCCGGGTTGCTGTTGACCAGGACGACCCGCAGGCCCTCCTCGCGCAGCACCCGGCAGGCCTGGGTGCCCGAGTAGTCGAACTCGCAGGCCTGCCCGATCACGATCGGGCCGGAGCCGATGACCAGCACGCTGCTGATGTCGTCACGGCGGGGCATCAGGCGGCCGTCCTCTCGAGGAGCGCGCAGAAGCGGTCGAAGAGGTACGCCGCGTCGTGCGGACCGGCGGCGGCCTCGGGGTGGTACTGCACCGAGAAGGCCGGCACGTCGAGGCAGCGCAGCCCCTCCACCACGTCGTCGTTGAGGCAGACGTGGCTGACCTCGGCGGCCCCGAAGGGCGTCTCGAAGCTGCCCTCACGTGGCGCGTCGACCGCGAAGCCGTGGTTGTGCGCGGTCACCTCGACCCGACCCGTCGCGCGGTCCTGGACCGGCTGGTTGATGCCACGGTGGCCGTAGCGCAGCTTGTACGTCGTCAGCCCGAGCGCCCGGCCCAGCACCTGGTTGCCGAAGCAGATGCCGAAGACCGGCACGCCGCGGCCCAGCAGGTCGGCCGTCAGCGCGACGGCCCGGTCGGCGGTCGCCGGGTCGCCGGGCCCGTTGGACAGGAAGACCCCGTCGGCCGCGGTGGCCAGCACCTGCTCGGCGGTCGAGGTCGCGGGCAGCACGTGGGTCTCGACGCCCCGCTCGGCCAACCGGTGCGGCGTCATCGCCTTGATGCCAAGGTCGAGGGCGGCCACCGTGAAGCGGCGCGGGCCGCCGACCGGCTCGACGACGTACGGCTGCTTCGTGGTGACCTCGCCGGTGAGGTCGGCACCGGCCATCGCCGGCGCGTCCTGGACCCGCGCCAGGAACGACGCCTCGTCGGTGTCCAGCGACGTGATGCCCACTCGCATCGCGCCGCGCTCGCGCAGGTGCCTCGTCAGGGCGCGGGTGTCGACACCGCTGACGCCCACGACACCTTGGCTCGCGAGCTCCTCCCCCAGCGACCGGCACGACCGCCACGACGACGGCCGGCGGGCCGGGTCGCGCACGACGTAGCCACTCACCCAGATCCGCGCCGACTCGGGGTCCTCGTCGTTGACGCCGGTGTTGCCGACGTGCGGTGCAGTCATCACGACGACCTGGCGGTGGTAGGACGGGTCGGTCAGCGTCTCCTGGTAGCCGGTCATCCCGGTCGAGAAGACCGCCTCGCCGAAGGTCTCCCCCACCGCGCCGTAGGCCTCGCCGCGGAACGACCGGCCGTCCTCGAGCACCAGCAGCGCCGGGGTGCCCGGCATCAGGCCAGCTTCCCGTCGAGTACGGTCGGCCGGCCGCGCAGGAAGGTGGCGACCACCGTGCCCGGCAGCGTGCGCCCGGCGTAGGGGGTGTTGCGCGACCGCGAGGCCAGCGCGAACGGGTCGATCTCGCGCCGGGCGGCCGGGTCGATGAGCACCAGGTTGGCCGGCGCACCCGCCTCCAGCGGCCGGCCGTGGTCGTCGACCCGCCCGATGCGGGCCGGCCGGGTCGACATCCGGTCGGCGACCCCGGCCCAGTCCAGCAGCCCGGTCTCGACCATCGCCTCCTGCACGACCGACAGCGCGGTCTCCAGGCCGAGCATCCCCACGGCCGCCGCAACCCACTCGCAGTCCTTGTCCTCGTGCGAGTGCGGCGCGTGGTCGGTGGCGACCGCGTCGATGGTTCCGTCGGCGAGCGCCTCGCGCAGCGCGGCGACGTCGTCGGCGGTGCGCAGCGGCGGGTTGACCTTGAAAGTCGGGTCGTACGTCGCTGCCAGCTCGTCAGTCAGCAGCAGGTGGTGCGGCGTAACCTCGGCGGTCACGTTCCAGCCCTTCGACTTGGCCCACCGCAGGATCTCGACCGAGCCGGCCGTCGACACGTGGCAGAGGTGCAGCCGCGAGCCGACGTGGGCTGCGAGCAGCACGTCGCGGGCAATGATCGCCTCCTCGGCGACCGCCGGCCAGCCCTGCAGCCCGAGGACCCCGGAGAGCTCGCCCTCGTTCATCTGGGCGCCCTCGGTGAGCCGCGGCTCCTGCGCGTGCTGCGCGACGACGCCGCCGAAGGCCTTGACGTACTCGAGGGCGCGCCGCATCAGCACCGCGTCGCTCACGCACTTGCCGTCGTCGGAGAAGACCCTGACCCGGGCGGCGCTGTCGGCCATCGCGCCGAGCTCGGCGAGCCGCTCGCCGCCGAGCCCGACGGTGACGGCACCGACCGGGCGCACGTCGCAGTGCCCGGCCTCGCGGCCCAGCCGCCAGACCTGCTCGACCACACCCGCCGTGTCGGCGACCGGGTCGGTGTTGGCCATCGCGTGCACGGCGGTGAAGCCGCCGAGAGCCGCGGCTGCCGTGCCGGTGTCGACCGTCTCGGCGTCCTCGCGGCCTGGCTCGCGCAGGTGGGTGTGCAGGTCGACCAGCCCGGGCAGCGCGACCAGCCCGTCGGCGTCGACGACCTCGGCGCCGGCCCGGTCCAGACCCGCCCCGACCTCGCTTACCGCACCGTCCTCGAGCAGCAGGTCGGCCGGCTCACCGCCGAGCAGCCGGGCACCCCTGACGACGTACGTCTGTCCGCTGCGTGCGCCGCTCACGCCGGCACCGCCTCTCCGGAGCCGCTGAGCAACAGGTAGAGCACTGCCATCCGCACGCTGACGCCGTTGGTGACCTGCTCGACGATCGTCGACCGTGCTGAGTCGGCCACCTCTGCGGCGATCTCCATGCCGCGGTTCATCGGGCCCGGGTGCATGACGATCGCGTGGTCGGGCAGCTGCGCCATCCGCGCGCCGTCGAGGCCGTAGCGGCGGGAGTACTCGCGCGAGCTCGGAAAGAACCCTCCCCCCTCCAGGTTCATCCGCTCCCGCTGCACCCGCAGCATCATCACGACGTCGCTCTTGGCGAGCTCGCCGTCGAGGTCGTAGGAGGTCGAGCACGGCCAGGTGTCGACGCCGACCGGCAGCAGCGTCGGCGGCGCGACGAGGGTGACCTCAGCGCCGAGCGTGTGCAGAAGCAGCACGTTGGAGCGGGCGACGCGCGAGTGCAGGACGTCGCCGACGATCGTGACGCGGCGGCCCGCGAGATCGGTGCCCGTCGCGATGTCGTGGCCGTTGAGCCGCCGCCGCATGGTGAAGGCGTCGAGCAGCGCCTGGGTCGGGTGCTCGTGGGTGCCGTCGCCCGCGTTGACGACCGACCCTCGGATCCAGCCGGAGTGCGCCAGCCGGTGCGGAGCCCCCGACGCGTGGTGCCGGACGACGACGGCGTCGGCTCCCATCGCCTCGAGGGTCAGCGCGGTGTCCTTGAGGCTCTCGCCCTTTGACACGCTCGAGCCCTTGGCGGCGAAGTTGATGACGTCGGCCGAGAGGCGCTTGGCCGCGGCCTCGAAGGAGATCCGGGTGCGCGTCGAGTCCTCGAAGAAGAGGTTGACGACGGTGCGGCCGCGCAGGGTCGGCAACTTCTTGATCGGCCGGTCGGCCAGCCGGGCGAGCTCTTCGGCGGTGTCCAGCACGAGGAGGGCGTCGTCGCGGGTCAGGTCCGCGGCCGAGAGCAGGTGCGACTTCACCGGGCCACCTCCGGGCGTACGTCCGACCGGTGCTGGGCTGGGGATCCGGGAGGCGGCGGCCCGCCCTCGATGACGACCGCGTCGGAGCCGTCGCGCTCCTCGAGCAGCACGCGGACCCGCTCGCCCGCGGAGGTCGGGAGGTTCTTGCCGACGTAGTCGGCGCGGATCGGCAGCTCGCGGTGCCCCCGGTCGACGAGGACGGCGAGCTGGACCCGGCTGGGCCGGCCGTGGTCGTTGAGCGAGTCGAGGGCGGCCCGGATGGTCCGGCCGGAGAAGAGGACGTCGTCGACCAGCACGACCGTGCGCCCGTCGACGCCCTCGGGCGGCAGGTCGGTGTGCTCGAGGGTCCGCGCCGGGTGCAGGCGGAGGTCGTCGCGGTACATCGTCACGTCGAGCGCACCGACCGGGACCGCGGAGCCCTCCACCTCGGCGATCCTGGCCGCCAGCCGGTGCGCCAGGGGCACGCCGCGGGACGGGATGCCGAGCAGGACCAGGCCGTCGGCGCCCTTGTTGCGCTCGAGGACCTCGTGGGCGATGCGGGTCAGCGCCCGCGCGATGTCGGCCGTCTCCAGGACGGTCCTGCGGCTTGCGGGGCTCTGGCTGCCAGAGGTGGTGCCTGCCGCGCTCGGGGGCGCCGGCGTCGGGGTAGGCGTCATCGCCGACCGACCTCCTTCCCCGCCTCTCAGGACGGGTCGTTAAAGGACGTCTCGCTGTCCCGGCCAACCTAGCAGTGCGCGGTGCCGCCGCGGCCGACCGCAGCACTGACTCGCCGGTCCGCGGTGTCGGACTCGCCGGTCCGCGCCGCGAGGGTGCGCCGATCGGGTGGGTCAATGATTCGCAAAGAAAACTGGTCACGCTGCGTAACGTCACGCTGCGTCACCGCGATAAGCGGGTGATCCCCTCGTCCGGGGGACGTGGGACAGATGCGGTCACGACCGGTGACCGGGGCAGAGGGGGCAGCGCCAGATGCCGACCGAGTACGCACGTGCCCTGGGGAGCCGCCTGCGGGCGATCCGCACCCAGCAGGGCCTCTCTTTGCACGGGGTCGAGGAGAAGTCCGACGGGCGGTGGAAGGCCGTCGTGGTCGGCTCCTACGAGCGCGGCGACCGCGCGGTGACCGTGCAGCGTCTGGCCGAGCTGGCCGACTTCTACGCCGTGCCGGTCTCGGAGCTGCTGCCGGACAGCACCCCGCTCGGCGCCGCGGAGCCGCCGCCGCGGCTGATCATCGACCTGGAGAAGCTGCAGGTCGTCCCGGCCGAGAAGGCCGGCCCGCTGGCCCGCTACGCGGCGACCATCCAGGCCCAGCGCGGCGACTACAACGGCCGGGTGCTCTCGATCCGGCAGGAGGACCTTCGCACGCTGGCGGTCATCTACGACGAGACCCCCTCGCAGCTCACCGAGCAGCTCATCACCTGGGGCGTCCTCAACCCGGAGGCCCGCCGCGCCCTCGACTGACGCTCGGCCCGTGGCCGCCGCCCCTCACGGACATGATCAGGTCAGCGTGATCGATGCACCCGGACCGCGGCGAACTCGGCGCGAGTCGGGTGCAATCACCGCGGTCCGGGGGTCCCGGCCGGCGGCACGGACTCCGACATCAGCTCCTCGGTGGGCCCGGTCGGCCCGGTCGGCTCCGTCGGCTCGCTTGGCTCCGTCGGCTCGGTCTCGGGCTCGGCGGTGAGCTCCGGCTTCAGGTCGAGCAGCCGGCCCAGCAGCCCGTTGACGAAGGCCGGCGACTCGTCGGTCGACAGCGACCGGGCCAGGGTGACCGCCTCGTCGATGACGACGGCG
>DATHAP010000127.1 GCA_035489715.1 Actinomycetes bacterium | reverse complement strand
ACCCGCCCACCGATCAGCTCGTTGACCGCCAATGCTTGCGTCATCCGGCCCTCCCGCTACTGCGCTGGACAGTGCAGCATACTGCACTATCCCGGGCGACGGGTCGGCCGAACGGCAGCCATGGGGACCGTCCGAGTCCCTCGCTGCGCACCGGGTAGGCGGACGTAGGTGGACGGATCGCGCAGAGACGTCTGGGTCTGCGGCGTGCGGATGGCGTCATACGAGGTGGGGCCCGAGCACGGCGACCAGGTCGTGGTCGTGCCGGGTCTATGTGTCGCCTCGTACCTCTGGCCAGCGTGCGACGCACTGGCACGCCAGGGCTTCCACGTGGAGCTGGTCGAGCCACCTGGCTGGCCGCGCAGCGGCCGGCCGCGACCTGAGCCGGCCGACCTGGCGGCACTGGCGGTCTACGTCGAGGTCTGGCTGGACCGACGCGATCTGACCGACGTCCTGCTCGTCGGGCAGTCGGTGGGTGCGCAGCTCGCCGCGCACGTCGCGGCGCGTGCCCCTGACCGGGTGCGTGCCCTGGTGCTGCAAGGTCCGGTCTTCGACCCGGGGCTGCGCACGGTGTCTCGCAGCCTCGGACGTTGGCTGCTCGACTTCCCTCGCGAACACCCGGGTCTGGCCGCGCGAGAGATACCGGAGTGGCTGCGGGTCGGCCCGCGCAGGGTGGCGCTCGTCCTTCGGCAGTCGTTGCGGGACCGGCTCGAAGAGACGGTGGCGGCGGTTCGGGTGCCGGTGACGGTCGTGGTCGGTGAGCACGACACGCTCTCCGACGAGGAGTGGCAGGCATCGTTGACGAGGCCGCCGGCACCTCCGGTCGTGATGCCGGGAGTGGGACACAGTGCCCCGCACGCCACGCCGGAGGCCTTCGCCAGGGTGGTCGCCGAGCTCCGGTGACGAGTCGCTCTGCCTTCCCGGAGGAGCACCTGCACGTCGTCAGTCGGTGAGCCGGGCGTCCTCGTCGGCCCCCTTCTCCGCCTCGACGTTCGTGTCCGGCTCGCCCGGCTCGGACGGGGTGGGCTGGTCCTGCGGCCGGCCCCCTCCCGCCGTCCCGGTCGGTTCGGCGTCCTGGTCGTGGTACTCGTCCTCTGGTGTCATGACGACGCGGCTACCCGTTGCCGGGGGGCTCAAGCGGCATTTCCCGGTGCCGTCGCGGGTAGGGCCTCGGCATGCAGCCCGTCCCGGAGATCCGCTCGCATCTCGCGCGGCTGTCCGCGCTGCTGGACCGAGACCGTGACGTCGGCGCCTACCTGAGGGCGGTCGCCGATGTGGCGCAGGCGCTGGTCCCCTCGTGCGTAGGTGTGAGCATCACCTTGCTCATCGACGGTGATCCCTACACGGTGACCGCGACGTCGCTGGAGACCGCCGAGCTGGACGCCGTGCAGAACCTCGACGGCGGGCCGTGCGTCGAGGCCGTCGAGCGGCCGGAGAAGGTCGAGGTGCCCGACTTGCTGGACGAGGGCCGGTGGCAATACTTCGCCCAGGCGGCGGCCGCCCACGGCATCCGCTCGTCACTGTCGTTCCCGATCCGGGACGTCGACGACGTGGTGGTGGGCGGGATGAACCTCTACGCCTCCGAAACGGACGCGTTCGCCGACCAGCGGTTCATCGAGGTGGGCTTCGGAGCGGACCTCGCTGAGGTGGTGAGGAATGCCGATCTCGGGTTCCGGACCCGCCAGCTCGCCCGGGAGCTGCCGGAGCGGCTCGCCGCCCGCGAGACCCTCGACCTCGCCGTCGGCGTGATGATGGGCCGCCGTGGCTGGACCCGCGAGAGTGCCAGAGCCCAGCTCGAGCGCGCCGGGGAGCTGGCGGGCGTCCCCAAGGAGACAGTCGCCGACATCGTGATGTCGATGGAAGGCGGTGGCTCGGCCGACTAGCAGGGCTCGCCCGGTCTTCGCATGGCCGGCTCCTGCCTACGTCCGTCGGGACGCCACAGGCCCGCGGTGTGACAGAGCCGCTACGGGAAGTAGTCGAAGCGATTCGGTGAGCAGCGTTTGTCCCGCGCTCGACCGGATACCGCTTCCAGTAACGCTGCAAAAAGCCGGCGTCACCTGGCCCAGATGCCTGAGGAGACGTCGCGTGCGCGTGCTCGGAGTCAACGCCCTGTTCCACGACCCTGCCGTGGCGCTGGTCGTCGACGGTGAGGTCGTCGCCGCCGCCGAGGAGGAGCGCTTCAGCCGGCGCAAGCACGGCAAGCGCCCGGTCCCCTTCGCCGCCTGGGAGCTCCCGGAGCTGTCGGCACGGTGGTGCCTCGAGACCGCCGGGTTGCGCCCGGAGGACCTCGATGCCGTCGCCTACTCCTTCGACCCCCGGCTGGCCCGGCCGGCGTCGGAGCAGGGTCTCGACGACCCGTGGGACCACCTCCGGCTGACCTATGCGGAGAAGGCGCCCGGCTTCCTGGCGGCCGGGATGCCGGGCCTGGACCCCGGCGCGGTGCAGTTCGTGCCGCACCACGTCGCCCATGCCGCCTCCGCCGGCCTGGCGGCGCCCGTGCGCGACTCCAGCGTGCTCGTGCTGGACGGACGCGGCGAGGCCGTCAGCCACCTGGCGGGTCGGTACGCCGCAGGTGAGCTTGAGGTGCTCGCCAGCCAGGCACTGCCCCACTCGCTGGGGCTGCTCTACGAGGACGTGACGGAGCATCTCGGGTTCCTGCGGTCCAGCGACGAGTACAAGGTCATGGCGATGGCCTCGTACGGCCAGCCGCGTTTCCTCGCCGAGCTCACGGACCCGGTCCGCGCCACCGGCGACGGCGGCTTCCACACCGACCCGGTCGACTGGGGGTCGCTGGCGAAGCGACTGGGCCCGGGCGACGACTGGACGCAGGACCACGCCGACCTCGCGGCCAGCGTCCAGCGCCGGCTCGAGGAGGTGCTCCTCGACCTCGTCCGCTGGCTGCACCAGCAGACCGGCGGGACCGCCCTCACCCTCGCGGGCGGCGTCGCCCTCAACTGCGTCGCCAACACCCGGATCGCGGCCGAAGGACCGTTCGACCAGGTGTGGGTGCAGCCTGCGGCCGGCGACGCGGGGACCGCTCTCGGTGGCGCACTGCACGTCGCCGCGGGCGCCGGTGACCCGGTCGGGCCCATGCCGGGCGCGGACCTGGGGCGGGGCTGGACCGACGCCGAGGTCGAGACCTGGCTCACGACCGCGAAGGTGCCCTACGAGCGCCCGGTGGACATCGCCGACGCCGTGGCCGAGCTGCTGGCGGACAACGGCATCGTGGCGTGGTTCCAGGGCCGCAGCGAGTACGGGCCGCGCGCTCTCGGGCACCGCTCTCTGCTGGCGCACCCGGGCTTCCCGGCCAACCTCGAGCGGATGAACGACGTCAAGGGCCGGGAGCAGTTCCGGCCGGTGGCGCCGATGGTGCTGGCCGAGCGCGCCCGCGACATCTTCGGCCGCGGCCCGGTGCCGTCGCCGTACATGCTCTTCGTGCACGACGTAGCCGCGTCCTGGCGCGAACGGATCCCCGCTGTGGTCCACGTGGACGGGACGGCTCGGATCCAGAGCGTCGACCGCGCCGACGAGCCGCTCGTCGCGCGGATGCTCGAGCGGTTCGAGGCGCGCACCGGTCTGCCGGTGGTGGTCAACACCAGCTTGAACACCGCGGGTCGGCCGATGGTGGACGACCCACGGGACGCGCTGGAGTGCTTCGGCTCCGCCCCGGTCGACGCGCTGGCGATTGGCCCGTTCCTCGTACGGCGTGGGCAGTGGCCGTGAGCAGCCTGAACACCTGGCGGGCCGGCGACTACGCCGTCGTGGTGCCCACCGTCGGGCGACCGAGCCTCGGGGTGCTCCTCGACTCGCTCGCCGCCACGGGGGGCCCACTGCCGAGCGAGCTGGTGGTCGTCGACGACCGGGCGACGCCGGCTCCGCTGCCACCTGTGCCGGACCGGCTGGCCGACCGGCTGCGCGTGCTGTCCAGCGGCCGGCGCGGGCCGGCGGCTGCCCGCAACGTCGGCTGGCGCACGGTGCGCAGCCAGTGCCCCTGGGTCGTCTTCCTGGACGACGACGTGGTGCTACCGCGCGACTGGGCCGTGCGCCTCGTCGAGGACCTGTCGCAGCCGCCGGAGGTGGTCGGGGTGCAGGCCCGGCTCACCGTGCCGCTTCCGGTCGGTCGCCGGCCCACCGACTGGGAGCGGGGGACGAGGGGGCTCCAGCGAGGCTGGTGGATCACCGCAGACATGGCCTACCGGCGCGACGCGCTGGAGCGGGTCGGCGGCCTGGACGAGCGGTTCCCGCGCGCCTTCCGGGAGGACGCCGACCTCGCCCTCCGGGTGAAGGCAGGAGGTGGCCGGCTGGTTCGCGGCGACCGGACGACGATCCACCCGGTGCGTCGTGCGGACCGCTGGGTGAGCGTCCGGGTCCAGGCCGGCAACGGCGACGACCCGCTGATGCGACGGCTGCACGGACCGCGCTGGCGGCAGGCCGCGCACGCGGGCACCGGTCGTCGTGGCCGGCACGGCGCCGTCACCGCGGCTGCCGTCGGCGCGGTCGCAGCCCGGCTCGCCGGTCGGCGCGGCGCGGCGGTGGTGCTGGCTGCGGGCTGGCTGGCAGGGACCGGGCTGTTCGCCTGGGAGCGGATCGCCCCGGGGCCGCGGGACCGCGACGAGGTCACGACCATGCTGCTGACGAGTGTCGCCATCCCGCCCGTGGCCACCTGGCACTGGCTGCGCGGGTGGTGGCGGCACCGGGGCGCCGGGGCGTGGACGGCCGAGGTGCCGGTGAGCGCCGTGCTCTTCGACCGGGACGGGACCCTCGTGCACGACGAGCCATACAACGCCGACCCGGACCTGGTCCGGCCGGTCGCTGGTGCGCTGCAAGCGGTCGACCGGCTGCGGGCCCGGGGAGTGCGGACCGGCGTGGTCACCAACCAGTCGGGGATCGGACGGGGGTTGCTCAGCCAAGAGCAGGTGCGGCGGGTGAACCGGCGGGTCGACGAGATCTTCGGAGGGTTCGACGTCTGGGCGCTCTGCCCGCACGTCGACGAGGACCGGTGCCGGTGCCGCAAGCCCGCACCGGGCATGGTCCTCCAGGCCGCCCGGCAGCTGGGTGTCCCGGCACGTGAGGTCGTCGTCATCGGGGACATCGCCGCCGACGTGCACGCGGCGCTCGGGGCAGGTGCCCGGGGCATCCTCGTCCCCAACCACGCCACCCAGCCGGACGAGGTCGCTGCTGCACCGCTCGTCGCGCATGACCTGACCACCGCCGTGGAGATCGCTCTGGGCGGTGCCCGGTGACGCGCGGCGAGCCGACTGTTATGCCACGACGCCGGGTGCTCGTCGTCCGGCTCGACGCGGACGGCGACGTGCTGCTGGCCGGGCCCGCGGTCCGGGCGGTCGCCACAGCCGCCGACGTCGTGCTGCTCGTGGGACCTCGAGGACGGCAGGCGGCCGGCCTGCTGCCGGGCGTCGCGGACGTCATCGAGTGGTCGGCACCCTGGATCGAGCCGGCACCAGCCCCGCGGGTCACGCAGCAGCACCTCGACCTGCTGGTGCAGCGGGTGCGGGCGGCCGCCGTCGACGAGGCGGTAGTCCTCACGTCCTTCCACCAGTCGGCGCTGCCGACGGCGTTGCTGCTCCGGCTGGCCGGGGTCGGCCGGGTGACCGCGATCAGCGACGACTATCCCGGCGCGCTGCTGGACACGCGCGTCGTCGACCCGGGCGACGTCCCGGAGCCGGTCCGCGGCCTCACGGTCGCCGCATCCGCGGGATTCGTCCTTCCCGACTCGGACGACGGTCGACTGGCCGTGCGACGGCCGCTGCCGGACACCACCCCGCTCGCCGGCCCGAGCGGCTACGTCGTCCTGCACCCCGGTGCCTCCGTGCCGGCGCGCGCCTGGCCGGCCGACCGATGGGCGCAGACTGCGCGAGCGCTCGTCTCGTGCGGGCTCCGGGTCGTCGTCACCGGCGGTCAACACGAGTGCGACCTGACCTCCGAGGTCTGCGACGGCAACGACGCCCGCGACCTCGGCGGACGGACGACGATGCCGCAGCTCGCGGGCGTGCTGGACCGTGCCGCCTCCGTCGTGGTCGCCAACACAGGGCCGGCGCACCTGGCGGCCGCGGTGGGGACTCCAGTCGTGTCGCTGTTCGCGCCGACCGTGCCCGCGGCCCGCTGGGCTCCCTACGGCGTGCGGCTCCAGCTGCTCGGTGACCAGGAGGCCCCGTGCCGCGGCAGCCGGGCGACCAGCTGCCCGGTCCCCGGCCACCCCTGTCTCACCCGGGTCAGCGCGGACGACGTGGTGCGGGCGCTGCACGGGCTGGAGGAGGACGTCGCATGAGAGTCCTCCTCTGGCACGTGCACGGCTCGTGGACCACGGCCTTCGTGCAGGGTGCGCACCACTACCTGGTGCCGGTCAACCCGGCCCGGGACGCCGACGGGCTCGGCCGGGCCCGGACGTACGACTGGCCGGACTCGGTGACCGAGGTGCCCCTCGAGCAGCTGGCGGATGCGGAGCCGGACGTCGTGCTGCTGCAGCGGCCGCGCGACCTCGAGCTGGCCAGAGCGCACCTGCGCCGAGAGCCGGGAGCCGACCTGCCGGCGATCTGGGTGGAGCACAACACGCCTCGTGGCGACGTGGCGGACGCCACGCACCCGCTGGCCGACCGCTCCGACGTGGTGCTCGCGCACGTCACGAACTTCAACGAGGTCTTCTGGGACAGCGGGCGGGCGCCCACCACCGTGATCGAGCACGGAGTGGTCGACCCGGGGCTGCGCTGGACCGGCGAGCTGCCCCGCGCCGCCGTCGCCGTCAACGAGCCGGTCCGCCGCGGGCGGGTCACCGGCACGGACCTGCTGCCACACTTCGCGACAGAGGTGCCGCTGGACGTCTTCGGCATGGGCGTGCGCGGCCTGGGCGAGCACCTCGGGCTGAGCCCGGAGCTCCTGACGGAGCACGACGACCCACCGCAGGCACGGCTGCACGAGGAGATGGCGCGTCGGCGGGTGTACCTGCACCCTCTGCGCTGGACATCTCTGGGGCTCTCCCTGATCGAGGCCATGCACCTCGGGATGCCGGTCGTCGCGCTCGCGGCCACCGAGGCAGCCGAGGCCGTGCCGCCTGGCGCAGGTGTGGTCTCGACCAGGGTCGGTGTGCTCCGCGCTGCCCTGCGGGAGCTCGTCAACGACCATGCGCTCGCCCGGGAGACCGGGCTCGCAGCACGGCGCGCTGCACTCGACCGCTACGGCCTCGGTCGCTTCCTCGACGACTGGGACCAACTTCTCAAGGAGGTGACGTGATGCGGATCTCGATGGTGTCCGAGCACGCCAACCCGCTCGCCGTCGTCGGCGGCGTCGACGCCGGAGGCCAGAACGTGCACGTGGCGGCGCTCGCCACCGCACTGGCGGCCCGAGGGCACGACGTGGTGGTGCACACCCGGCGGGACGACCCGCGCGTCCCCCGGCGGGTCCGCCTCGCCGACGGTGTGGTGGTGGACCACGTACCGGCGGGGCCCCCGGAGCCGGTCGCGAAGGACGACCTGCTGCCCTTCGTCCCCGAGCTCGGCCGGGCGCTGGCTGACACCTGGGCCGAGCACCGCCCCGACGTCGTCCACGGGCACTTCTGGATGAGCGGGCTGGCTGCACTGGTCGGTGCCCGCGACCTGGACCTGCCGGTCGTGCAGACCTTCCATGCGCTGGGCACGGTCAAGCGCAGGCACCAGGGAGCGGCCGACACCAGTCCGGCGCAGCGACTGCGACTGGAGGCGGCCGTCGGCCGCAGCGTCGACCGTGTCGTGGCCACCTGCGCCGACGAGGTGGACGAGCTGGCGCGGATGGGCGTCCGTCGCGAGTCCGTCGAGGTGGTGCCCTGCGGCGTGGACCTGGCTCTCTTCACCGAGCACGGCCCGGCGTTGCCGCGCAGCGGACTGCGCCGGCTGGTGACCATCGGACGGCTGGTCGAGCGGAAGGGCGTCCAGACGGTCATCGAGGCACTGGCCGCGGTCGGCGGCACCGAGCTCGTCGTCGCAGGCGGGCCCGACCCGGCGGACGTCGACGCCGATCCCGACGTACGTCGGCTGCGTGCCGTCGCGCGGGAGCACGGCGTGGCCGACCGGGTCGAGTTCCTGGGCCGGGTGCTGCGCGAGGACGTGCCGGCGTTGCTGCGCTCGGCCGACGCCGTGGTCACGGTGCCGTGGTACGAGCCGTTCGGGATCACTCCGCTGGAGGCGATGGCGTGCGGACGGCCGGTCGTCGCGTCCGCCGTGGGCGGCCTGACCGACACGGTCGTCGACGGGGTCACCGGCATCCTCGTGCCACCGCGTCGCCCGGACCTGCTCGCGGCGGCGCTGCGGCCGCTGCTCGCGGACCAGGTGCAGCTGCAGGGCTTCGGCTTCGCCGCCGCCGACCGGGTGCGGGTCCGCTACGGATGGGACCGGGTCGCCACAGACACCGAGCGCGTGTACGACCGGGTCGCGGACGAGCGGGCGGAATCCGCTGCCGGCACCGACCACCTGGCGGTGGCCCGGTGAACCGCGAGATGCCGACCGGCGCCCGCCACGTGGAGTCGCTGTGCGCCGCGCTCGCCAGGTGTGGTGATTCCATGTCGGACACGACAGAGCGCTGGGGCCGACACCTGGCGCAACGGCTGCCGGCAGGCGGCCGGCTGCTCGCTGCCGGCAACGGCGGCAGCGCCGCCCAGGCGCAGCACCTGACGGCGGAGCTGGTGGGCCGCTACCGGGACGACCGTAGGCCGCTCTCCGCCATCGCCCTGCACGCGGAGACCTCGTCACTGACCGCGATCGTCAACGACTTCGGGCCGGACGAGCTGTACGCGCGCCAGGTGCTCGCGCACGGCCGACCCCGGGACGTGCTCGTGGTGATGTCGACGAGCGGGCGGTCGCCGAACGTCGTGCAGGCAGCCTGCGCCGGCCGCCGCGCCGGACTCACCGTCTGGGGCATGACCGGTCCGGCACCCAACCCGTTGGCAGACGTGTGTGACGACGTGCTCGCCGTCGACGCCGACAGCACGGCCACGGTGCAGGAGGTGCACCTCGTCGCGCTGCACCTGGTGTGCGCCGCCCTCGACGTCGGCCTCGGAGTGTGCCCGCGCGACGTACTCGACCTCCGGTCCCGGGAGGTGGTGGCGTGACGCATCCACGCCTCCGGCTGACCGTCGTGGGTGACGTGCTGCTCGACCGCGACGTCGTCGGCACGGTGGACCGGGTGTGTCCCGACGCCCCGGCACCGGTGGTGGACGTCATCGACGAGGTGCTCCGCCCGGGCGGTGCCGGTCTGGCAGCCGCCCTGCTGGCGGCCGACGGCCACCGGGTGCGGCTGCTCGCCACTGTCGGGGACGACCCGGTGGGCCGGACGGTCGCCGACGTGCTCCGGCGTCGCGGGGTCGAGCTGGTCGCCCTGCCGACCTCGGGCTGCACCCGGGAGAAGATGCGGGTGCGAGTCTCGGGACAGTCCCTGGTCCGCCTGGACAGCGGCACGGCGACCCCGCCGGAGGGCATGCCCGACAGTGCCCGCTCCGCGCTGAGTGACTGCGACGCCGTGCTGGTCTCGGACTACGGGGGTGGGGTCCTGGCATCGCCCGAGGTCCGCGACGCGGTCGCCGCCGCGGCCAAGGACCGACCCGTGGTCTGGGATCCCCACGTCCGCGGCGCCGAGCCGGTGCCCGGCTGCCGGCTGGTGACGCCGAACAGCCAGGAGGCGGCCGCCCTGGCCGCGGCCGTCAGCGCCGACACCAGCCCGCTCGCTGCCGCGGGCCGCGACGCCGAGCTGCTGCGACGCCGGTGGCAGGCGGCGGCGGTCTGCGTGACGCTCGGTGCGCGGGGTGCCCTGGTCGGCTACGGCTCCGGTGCCCCCCTGATCGTGCCCGCGGAAACGGTGGAGCGCGGCGATCCCTGCGGTGCCGGTGACCGCTTCGCCGCCTCCGTCACCGCCGCGCTGGGTGCCGGCTCGGTCGTCTCCGACGCCGTGCAGGAGGCGGTGCGCTCCGCTGGCGCCTTCGTCGCCGGAGGTGGGGCCGAGTGCTTCGTGACCACGGCCTCTGTCGGAGGTGTCACGACCGACGTCGTCCCGGCCGGGACAGCCGCACCGACGGTGGACCAGGTCCGGGACGCCGGCGGTCTCGTGGTGGCGACCGGAGGGTGCTTCGACCTCCTCCACGCCGGCCACGTCTCGCTGCTCTCAGCCGCGCGAAGCCTGGGTGACGCCCTCGTCGTCTGCCTGAACTCCGACGACTCGGTGGCCCGCCTGAAAGGGCCAGGGCGTCCCTTGGTGCCCGAGAGTGACCGCGCGCGCGTCCTCGAGGCCCTGGGCTGTGTCGACCAGGTCGTCGTCTTCGACGAGAGCACGCCGGACGAGGCGCTCCGGCGGGTCCGGCCGGACGTCTGGGTGAAGGGCGGCGACTACGCCCTGACCGACCTGCCCGAGGCAGCGGTCGTGGCGTCCTGGGGCGGGCAGACGGTGATCCTGCCCTACCTCGACGGTCGCTCCACCTCGTCCCTGATCGGTGCGGCTCGGACCAGCAGCCGAAACTTGACCCACGCCGCAACAGCGAAGGAGCACTCGTGACGGGACGACCTGGGACCGTGCTGGTGACCGGAGGGTCCTCCGGCCTCGGCGCAGCCACCGTGCAGGCGGTGCAGGGCGCCGGAGGACGACCACTGGTGCTGGACCGGGTGCCTCCGCCGTCGGAGGTCGCGCACGTGGTGGTCGACCTGGCCGACCGGCCGGCCGTCGAGGCTGCCGTCTCGGAGCTCGCCGACCGGGCCGGACAGATCGATGGTGTCGTGACAGCGGCGGGCATCGACCGGTGCGGCACGCTCGCCGACGTGCCGGCGGAGGAGTGGGAGCGGGTGGTCTCGGTCAACCTCCTCGGGACCGTCTCCGTGGTGCGGGCGGCTCTCCCGCACCTCCAGCGTTCCGCAGGGACGGTCGTGACGGTTGCGTCGACTCTCGGCGTCAAGGCGGTCTCCGACGCGACGGCCTACTGCGCCGCGAAGTTCGGGGTCGTCGGCTTCACCCGCGCCCTGACCGCGGAGCTCAAGGGCCAGGTGGGTGTGACGCTGCTCGTGCCTGGTGGCATGCACACCGCCTTCTTCGACGACCGGACCGAGCAGTACCGCCCCGGTCCGGACGCCAAGCTCAACCGGCCGGAGGACGTGGCCTCGACCATCCTCTTCGCCCTGACCCAGCCCCCCGGGTGCGAGATCCGCGAGCTGGTCGTGACCTCGTCCGAAGAGTCGTCCTGGCCGTGACCCGGCGGCCGAACCGCGGGGCACCCGGGGCGGACCCTCGCTCGGTGCTGGTCTACCGCGCGCTGGGCCTGGGCGACTTCCTCACCGGCGTGCCGGCCTACCGGGCGGTGCGCCGGGCCTACCCCGACGCCAGGGTCGAGCTCGCCGCACCGGCGGTCCTGGAGCCGCTGGCCGCGCTCACCGGCGCGGTCGACCGCCTGGTGCCGACGCCGGAGCTCACGACGCCGCGGTCGGAGAGCCGCCCCGACGTGGTCGTCAACCTGCACGGGCGAGGGCCGCAGAGCCATCGCGCTCTGCTGGCGCTGGCTGCCGATGAGCTCGTCGCCTTCCGGTGCGTCGACCCACTGGTCGAGGGCCCGGACTGGCGCCCGGACGAGCACGAAGTCAGCCGTTGGTGCCGGCTCCTGGAGGAGTCGGGCATCGCCGCCGACCCGACGGACCTCGACCTGCCGCCACCCGAGTCCCCGTCGGTGGATCCGGGGGCGACCGTTGTCCACCCCGGCGCCGCCCACCCGTCGCGGCGCTGGCCTGCCGAGCGCTTCGCGGAGGTGGTGCGGCACCTGGCAGACGAGGGGCACCGGGTCGTCGTCACGGGCAGTGCCGGCGAGCGGGACCTGACCGAGGCGGTGGCCGCCGCCGCCGACCTCCCGGACGCGGCCGCGCTCGGCGGTCGGCTGGAGCTCGCAGAGCTGGCGGCGCTCGTCGCCGGGGCGAGACTGGTCGTCTGCGGCGACACGGGCGTCGCGCACCTGGCGACAGCCTTCGGCACACCGTCTGTGCTCCTCTTCGGTCCGATGTCACCGGACCTGTGGGGCCCCCCTGTGGACCGGACGCAGCACCGCGTCGTGTGGCACCCGGAGGCGGACCCGGCCCTGCTCGCGATCGAGCCGGACGAGGTGGTCACGCTCGCCGCGGCGGCCGCCCGGGTATGAGGCCGCGCAGCCTTTCGGATGAGACGGCTCAGGCCGCGGCGGTCGCGGCGGCGAACCACTCGGCCGTGCGCCGGAGTCCCTCCTGCCATGGCACCGCCGGCTCCCAGCCGAGGCGCTCCCGGGCCAGCGTCGTGTCCGGCCTGCGCACGCCTGGGTCGTCGACCGGCCGATCGACGAAGACGATGTCGGACGACGAATCGGTGAGCTCGATGATGCGGCGGGCCAGCTCGAGCATGCTCATCTCGTCCGGGTTGCCGATGTTGACCGGTCCGGACAGCTCGCTGCGGGCGAGAGCGACGATGCCGGTCACCAGGTCGTCGACGTAGCAGATGGACCGGGTCTGGCTGCCGTCACCGGCCACGGTCAGCGGCTGCCCGGTCAGCGCCTGGCACAGGAAGGCGGGGATGGCCCTGCCGTCGTCCGGGCGCATCCGCGGGCCGTAGGTGTTGAAGATGCGGACGATGCCGGTGTCGACGCCGCGGCTGGTGCGGTAGGCGGTGACCATGGCTTCCGCGAACCGCTTGGCCTCGTCGTACACGCCGCGGGGGCCGACCGGGTTGACGTGGCCCCAGTACGACTCGGGCTGCGGGTGGACCTGCGGGTCCCCGTAGACCTCGGACGTCGAGGCGAGCACGAAGCGGGCCTCCTTCTCCAGCGCGAGACCGAGCGCGTGGAGGGTGCCGAGGCTGCCGACCTTCAGCGTCTCGATGGGCAGTTTGAGGTAGTCCACCGGCGACGCGGGGGAGGCGAAGTGCAGCACCAGGTCCACCTGGCCGGGCACGTGGACGAAGTCGGTGACGTCGCAGCGCACGAAGCGGAAGCGGTCGTCACCCTGCAGGTGCGCGAGGTTGGCCGGGTCGCCGGTCAGCAGGTTGTCCAGGCAGACGACCTCCACATCCTCCTCGACCAGCCGGCTGCACAGGTGCGACCCCAGGAAGCCGGCCCCGCCGGTGACGACCGCGCGCCGGACCTCGCGGCTCACCGCTCGCCTCGGCGGGTGGCGCGGCCGAGGTGCACGACCTTGGTGGCGGTCAGCTCGTCGAGCAGCTCGGGGCCGTAGCCGAATCCCTCGCCGCTCCAGCCGCGCGGCTGGGCAGCACCGCCCGGCGCACCGCCGAACACGGCGTTGACCTTGACCGTGCCGACCGGCAGCTTCCGCCACGCCTCCTGGGCGTGGTCCATGTCCGCCGTCAGGACGGTGGCGGCGAGGCCGTACGGCGACGACGCCGCGGCTGACAGGCCGGCCTCGAACGAGGGAACTGCGACCACGGGCAGCACGGGGCCGAAGGTCTCGTCCGCGAGCACGGCGACCCCTGGCGGGACGTCGGTCAGCACCGTGGCCGGGTAGAAGCTGCCTGCTCCTTCCGGCACGAAGCCGCCGGTCCAGGTGCTGGCGCCGGCCTCCTGGGCCTCCCGAACCTGGGTGTGGACGGCGCGGCGGGCCCGCTCGTCGACGAGGGGACCGAGTGTCGTCGCCGGGTCCTCACCGGGGCCCATGACCAGCGACTCCGCCTCCTTGACCAACGCCGCGACGAACTCGTCGATGACCGACTCGTGGACGTACACCCGCTCTACGGCCGTGCACAGCTGGCCGGAGTTGATGAACCCGCCCAGCGCCGCCTGGCCGGCGGCCCACACCGGGTCGACGTCCTCGTCCACCAGGAGCGGGTCGTTGCCGCCGTTCTCCAGCACGACCTTTGCCCCGGTGGCCGCTGCGGCCGCGGCGATCGCCCGGCCGGCCGCCGTGGACCCTACGTGCACCACGACGTCGACCCCGGCGTCGACGACCGCGGCGCCCACCTGGCCGTCACCCTGGACCACCGTGAGGACGCCGTCCGGCAGGTCCTCGGCGAAGAGGCGGGCGAGCTTCTCCCCGGTCAGCGGCGACCGCTCGGAGGGCTTGAAGACGACCGTGTTGCCGGTGAGCAGCGCGGCGGCGAGCAGGGCGGCCGGCACGGCCACCGGGTCGTTCCACGGTGTGATGACCGCGACGACGCCGCGTGGCTGGGGGAGCATGAGGTCGACCGCGTCCCAGGCTCCCTGGAGCGACCGGCCACGGTGCAGCGGCGCCAGCTCGGCATACTGCCGGACCGCTGCCGCCGCGGCCTGCACCCCGCCGCGCGCGAGCTCGGCAGGCCGTCCCATCTCCGCCGTCGTCGACCGAGTGAGGGCGTCGCCGTGCTCGAGTATTCGTGCCGCGACTGCACCGACCAGCTCGGCACGGTCACCGGGCGCACGGCGCGCCCATCCGCTGCCTGCCTCCCTGGCCGCCTGCACCGCGTTGGCGACGTCCCCGGGCGAGGCGACCGCGACCTGCCCGACGGCGCGGCCGGTGGCCGGGTCGTGGATGTCGACGACCTCCCGCGGCCCGGGTCCAGACCGGCGGTCCGCCGTCGGGTCCTCGGTGCGGTGCCGCGCCTGCTGGACCACGAGCCGCTCCATCCCGTCGGGTAAGCCGTCGAGGACGCCCTACCCCCGTGCGCCGGCTCGATGCGCGGACGACGAGACGGTTCTCCTGGCGGGGTCAGGGGAGGGCGTCGATCTCCAACCGGTGCTAGGTGTTCTCGGCGCGGCCGGTGAGCCGGTCGCGGAGGCGGTCGACGAGCCCCACGCCGGGGCCGACGAGCAGGTGGAAGGGCTTGGCGTTCGGCGCGTTGGGGTGCGGCCTGGTGGGAGCGAGCCGCTGGGCACGCTCCACCTTGGCGCCGATCTCGACCAGCTCGGCTGCGGGGATCCGGGCCCGCAGCTGAGGGAACTGCTCCTGCTCCTCGTCGGCGACATGGTCGTCAAGGACGTCCGTAAGCCTCCGGACGACGTCGCGGAAGTCGCTGCCGGCTGCATCCGCCTTCTCCAGCTCCTTGAGCAGCGACTCGATCTCCTTGTGCTCCTCGATGTCGTGCTCCACCGCCTTGTCCCCGTCGGGGAGGTGCTTCCGCATGGCCGGGTACACGTGCATCTCCTCGGAGACGGAGTGCCGCACGAGCTCGGCCACCACGGTGTCGGCAAGATCCCGTGCACGCTGCGGGTCGGCCTCGTTGCTGATGACCGCGAGCAGCGCCGTGATCTCGGCGTGGTCGCTGGTGAGGACGTCCACCACGTCGCGAGCGCTTTCGGTCCCTTCACGGTCGCCCCCCGACCTGGTCGCGGCGAACCCGGTCGCGACGGCGGCGGCCCCCGCCACTGCAGCGCCTGCCACGACGGTCGGCGACACGCCGGCCTTGCCCGCGTCGCCCCTCGAGCTGGCGGCCTCCGCCGTCCCTGGCGTCCCGACAGCCGCGCCGGGGCGCACGTCGCCGCGCCAGGCGCCCGTGGGAACGTCCAGGCTCTCGATGAAGGACTTGAAGCGGGACAGGTCCTCCTTGGCCTGCCGCTTGACCAGCCCGAGGGCGTCACCCGCCTTCTCGACCAGGCCTTCCGGCTCGTACTCGAGCTCGAGGCGGACCAGGGTCCGCCCGGGGTCCACCGACTCGAAGTAGACGGCACCGGCGTTCGTGGCGCCCTCGGTGGCCGCCCAGGCGACCTTCCGGTCAGGCAGCTGCTCGAGGATCTCCGCGTCCCACTCGCGCCGGACGCCGGCAACCTCCGCCACCCAGTGCAGCCGTGAGTCGGTGACCTGGTCGACCGACACGACTCCGTCCATGAATCGTGGGAACTCCTCGAACTGCGTCCACTGGTTGTAGGCCAGGTTGACCGGGACCTCTACCGTGACCTCGTCCTTGACCTTGGTCGTCATCGACGTCTCCTCCTGTCCTCCTGCTGCGCTCGGGTGACCAGGCGGGTCCCCGCCCGCCCGGCAGTGAAACCTGCAGCGCCCCCTTGCGGCGGGTGTGGTCTAGAGTGAGAAGTCCGCGGGCGCCCTTCGTGTGGTGGCTGGAACAGCCTTCCGTCACAGGCTCGACGTCTACCTCCCTGAGAGAAGCGTCGCGTCATGCCTCATTCCGGTGCTGCCCACCCCACCCCCTCACTGATCGAGGCGTTCAGCGAGATCGCCCAGCACGTGCAGTCATCGGAGGACCCCGACGACAGCATGCAGCGGATCACCGAGACCGCTCGGGACGCCATCCGGGGCTGCGACTCCGCCAGCCTGAGCCTGCTCACACCCGACGGTGCGGTCACCCGGGCGGCGACCGACCTGCTGGCCCGCGACGGGGACCAGATCCAGTACGAGGAGCACGAAGGTCCGTGCCTGGACGCCGCGATGCAGGAGCGGTGGCTCTACGTACCCGTCCTGCGCAGCGACCTGCGCTGGCCCAGGTCCGGCGCCCGGATGGCCGACGAGGTCGGCGTCGGCAGCATGGTGAGCTGCCGGCTGACCCTGGACGCCGCACCGAACCACACGCTGGGCGGGATGAACCTCTACTCCACCAAGGAGAACTCCTTCACCGACGAGGACCAGATGCTGGCGATCCTGCTCGCCTCGCTGGGCGCCGTCGTCGTGGACGCCTCCCGGCAGCAGGCGCACCTACGGGCCGCCATCGAGTCCCGGCAGGTCATCGGCGAAGCCATCGGCATCATCAAGTCGCAGGGCAGCGTCAGCAGCGACGAGGCCTTCTCCATGCTCTCCCAGGCCTCGCAACGGATGAACGTCAAGCTCCGCGACCTGGCCAGACGCATCGCGGCCGGAGAGCAGCCGGTCACGCCCGGCACCAAGGCCGTCCCGCGGCCAGCACCCCCCAGCACCGCTCTTGGGCGCCCGGACGCCGACTAGCGGTAGGGGCGGCGGCTCAAGACGGAGGGCCGCCGCCTCGTCCCAACCCCTTAGGGAGCTTGGCCGAAGCGGCCCAAGCAACGAGCCGCCAAGGCGCCGGTCCGCCAAGACCCCGCGGGGCCGGTGGGTCAGGAGACGGCCGCCTTCACGAGGGCGACGACCTTCTTCTCCACCGCGGGACCCCACCGCTTGAGGGCGTACGACACGGCCCACAGGTCGCCGTCGTCGAGGTTGGCGGTGTCCTGGAAGCCGAGCGTCGAGTAGCGGTAGCCGAACTTCCCGGAGTCCTGGAAGAAGATGACGATCTTGTCGTCCTTGTTGGCGTAGGCGGGCATCCCGTACCACGTCTTGGGCGACAGCTGCGGCGCGTTGGCCGTCACGGCGACGTGCACGCGCTCGGCGAGTGCGCGGTCCTCCGGCGCCATGTCGGCGATCTTGTCGAGGACCGCCTGGAGCCCGTCGGCCTTCTTGGCGCCCTTCTTGCCTTCGGCGCGCAGCTCCGCGGCGCGCTCCTTCATCGCGGCTCGCTCCTGGGCGGTGAAGCCGTCGGACGCTGTCGTGGCGGTCTTCGTGGGCATGTGCGGGCTGCCTCTCGACGCTGCGGCCTGGCGGGGCGCCGGGCCATCTGCAGCCAACGCTAGGTCCGCCGGGACCCCGGGGCTTCTCGATTCCTGACCGCTTCCCGGCTCGGCGTGCCGCCTCAGCGCGGGGTGTCGGAGGTCACCGAGAGGAGCTCGAAGGCCTCCACCGGCTCCGACTTCCCCTTGAGGTCGGTGGGCCCGAGAGGGCGCACGTCGAGAGCGAGACCGGTCCCGGAGCCCGCCTCGCGCACGGTCCGGCCCGAGACGGTGATGCGGCCCGGCCGGGAGAGACCCTGCAGGCGGGCGGCGACGTTGGTGGTGTCGCCGATCACGGCGAAAGAGCGCTGCGCACCGGCGCCGACGTTCCCGATCACCGCCACCCCGGTGTTCACGCCCACACGGAACCGGGGCCACTCCTTCGAGGTCCGCACGTCGGAGGAGTGGTCCCGGACGGCGACGGCGGCGCGCACCGCTCGCGCCGCGTGGTCGGGATGGTCACCCAAGGCGTTGAAGACGGCCAGGATCGCGTCGCCGGCGAACCGCTCGATCAGTCCGCCCTCACGGTCCACCACGACGGGGACCACCGAGCCCCAGTAGGCGTTGAGCATGTCGATCACCTCGGTGGCCGGCCGGCCCCCGGCGAACGTCGTGAAGCCGGCGAGGTCCGCGAACAGCACGGAGACCTCCTGCTCCCGCCCGCCGAGCCGGGCCAGCGCCGGATCCTCGTCGAGGCGGTCGGCCAGGTGCGGCCCGACGTACTGACGCAGCAGCCGGTCCATCCGGGCGAGCTCACGCGCCGAGTCGGTCATCACCGCGACCTGGTCGGCGGGGAATCCGCGCGAACGCAGCAGCTCGGCGGCCTCGGCGACGGTGCCTGTGGCGTCGGCGCGGACCAGCTCGGCCATCGCGACCGACTGACGCCGGTCCAGCCGCTCCAGCGTGCGCTCCAGGTACATGCCCCCGAAGGCTCCCGACACCGAGTGCGCAGTGCGGTACTCGTGCCGGGCGGCGACCAGGATCGTGGCGAATGCCACTGCCATCAGGACGTGCCACTCCCACCACGACGCCCGCCAGGCCCGGCCGAACGCCATCGCGACCAGCGCCTCGGCGAGCAGCACGAACCCAACCGCCACGGCGAGGGGCAGCGGACGGCGGCGCGCGCGGTAGAGCCGCAGGTAGCGCCAGGCCGCGAAGGCGTACGCCGCCACGCCGAACGGGACGAGCACCAGCAGCCACGGCGCCCGCTCCGACTCGATGACCCGGTCGAGCGGGGGGACGCCGGCCATCGAGGCGACCGCCCACCCCCCGAGCACGACGACCAGCCCGACCCGCATGGGCGTCTCCAGCCGGCGCACGGTGTCGGCGTGGGCGTCCACCTCGAGCGACGACAGCGCGGCGAAGACCGACGCAAGGAGCAGCCCGACCGGCGTGGCCAGGACGAAGCCGGCGTTGGCTCCGCGGAGCAGCACGCCGGGCGTGGCCAGCGCGTGCAGGCCGAGGAAGGCTGCACTGGTGAGCAGGACCATGGAGACGAGGAAGAGCCGCTCGTCCAGGCTGCGCCGCGCTACCTCGCTCACGACCAGACCGAGGACGACGTTCAGCAGAGCGACGCCGGACACCAGCCAGAAGTGCGAGGGATGGTGCTCCCAGTGCCCGTCGGACGACGGCACGGCGAGCAGGAGGGCCAGGCCGGCCATCGGGAGCGCCAGGACCAGCCACCAGACAGGCGACGGTGGTCCCGTCATGGACCCGCGGGACGCCATGCGCCGATGATAAGGCGGTGACAGCGGCCGACCCGCGTCCGGACGACCCTGCGCTTCGGGCCATGGCGCACGGCGTCCTCGACGCCAACCGCTACCTGGTCCTCGGCACGAGCGAGCGCGACGGCCGACCACGGGTGTCGCCGGTCTACTTCACCCACGACGGCTACCGCCACCTCTACTGGGTGTCGTCACCGGCGTCGACGCACTCCGGCAACGTAGCGGCGGACAGCCGGGTCGGGATCGTGGTCTTCGACTCGTCGAGGCCCACGCAGGAGACCGAAGCGGTCTACGTCACCGCGACCGCTGCCGAGGTCGCGTCGGACGAGCTCGTCGACGCCTGCGCCGCCGCGTTCGCCCGGCTGAGTGGGGGAGCGCGACCCTTCACGCCGGAGGAGCTGTCCGGGGACGCCGACCTCCGGCTCTACCTGGCCGTCGTCGAGACCGCGCAGGTGCACGTCCGCGGCAGCCACCCGGTGTGGGGGTCCGGCATCGACCGCCGGGTGACCGTCCGGCTGGGCTGAGACCGGTCGCCGTACGGCGCTGCCGGCCGCTCGGTCCGGCTGACCCGGCCCGTCGGGATGACCCACTTCCTCCCGGTCTCGGGCCTAGTACGCCGGACGAGTCCCCGTCAATGAGGCCAACGCTCTTGTCGCCGTGATCTTGGCGGACCAGAGTGCGAGAGCGCACGGTCCGGCCGCGCGCGTCCATCGTCCATGGGAGGGACCTGTTCATGCGTTCACGCTCGATGCTCGCCGCGCTCGCCGCGGCCGCTCTGGCCGCCGGGATGGCTGCCACGCCGGCCCATGCGGCCGGCCCGCTGATCCAGGGGCTCGCCGGGCCGCTGGCGATCTCGGTCGACGACGGCAAGATCTACGTCGCCCAGTCCTTCGGGGGGATGCTCAGCCGTTACGGCACCGACGGCAGCGGCGGCAAAACCCTCTACCAGCGCAAGCCGAAGGTCGAGATCGGCGCCGTGCAGGCCGCCGGGCCGGGCACTCTGTTCGCGGTCACCGGCAAGAACGCCGACGGCAAGTTCGCCAAGCTCAAGCACCGCGCGTCCGACGGCACCGTGACGACCCGGGCCGACCTGCGCGGCTTCGAGAAGCGGTTCAACCCGGACGGCCACGTCACCTACAACTTCCGCGACATCAGCGCCACGTGCGCCAAGAAGGTCCCGGATGAGGTGGGCGGCGCGTCGTACAAGGGCATCGTCGACTCGCACCCGTACGCCACCGCCATGATGGCCGACGGCACGGCGGTCGTCGCCGACGCCGCGGGGAACGACATCATCACCGTCAGCCCGAGCGGCTTCCGCACCGAGATCGCGACGCTGCCCGGTCAGCCCGTTCGCGTCAGCAAAGCCCTCGCGGGGCAGTTCGGCCTGCCGGGCTGCACCGTCGGCCACAACTTCTGGTTCGAGCCGGTGCCGACCGACGTCGAGGTCCACGGCGGGATGCTCTACGTGTCCGTGCTGCCCGGTGGCCCGGAGGACCCGAGCCTGGGTGCCCGTGGCCGGGTCTACACCGTCGACCCGGACACCGGTGAGGCGACGCTGATCGGCAAGGGCTTCGCCGGGGCGACCGACCTGGCCGTCTCGCCCAAGGGCAAGGTCTACGTCACCGAGCTGTTCGGTGGCCGGGTCTCCACCATCAAGGACGGCATGGCGAAGAAGGTTTTCGCCGCGGAGCAGCCCGCTGCCATCGAGTGGTACAAGGGAAAGCTGTACGTCGCCGGCGGTCTCGAGGGGCCCGGCTACGTCCGGAAGGTCACGCCCTAGCGGCTCACCCACTGGCGCGCTGCCGAGGTCGCTAGTCTCCATGCCGGTGGACGGCATGGAGGACCCGGCGGCGCGCCACGAGCCGTTGCCGGTCGACCCCGACGTGCTCGGGTCGGAGCGGCTCGCCGGCCGGCACGGGCTCGGTGCGCAGCTCGCCGAGGTGCTGGGGTCGCGCACCGACGTCCTGGCCGTGATCGCGCTCGGCGGCGCGGCCGGCGCAGTGCTGCGGCACGGCGCCGAGGAGCTGCTGCCGCGTGACCGGGAGGGCTTTCCCTGGGCCACCTTCCTCGTCAACGTCAGCGGTTGCCTCGCGATCGGCGCGCTGATGGTGGTGATCGCCGCCTGGTGGCCGCGGTCGCGCTACGTGCGCCCGCTGCTCGGGGTGGGCCTGCTCGGCGGCTTCACCACCTTCTCGACGTACGCCCTCGAGAGCCGTGACCTCGTCGCGGCGGGTGCCGCACCGACCTCGGTGCTCTACGTCGTGGCAAGTCTCGGCGCGGGCCTGCTGGCCGTGGTGGCCGGCATGGCCGCCGGTGAGGGACTGGTCCGGCGCCGGCGGCCGACGCACCGGGCGGCGCCGTGACCGTGGCCCTGGTGCTGCTCGGGGCCGCCGTCGGTGCGCCGTTGCGCTACGTCACCGACCTGCTCGTGCAGTCTCGGCACGACTCGGTGCTGCCGTGGGGGACCCTGGTCGTCAACGTCAGCGGCTCCCTCGTGCTGGGGGTCGCAGCGGGCGCCCTGCCGGGCCACTCGTGGGCGCTGGCCCTCGTCGGCACCGGCTTCTGCGGTGCGCTCACCTCGTTCTCGACGTTCGGCTTCGAGACGGTGCGGCTGGCGCAGGACGGGTGGGTGAAGGCCGCCGTCGCCAACGTCGTGCTCGGCGTGTGCCTCTCGCTCGCCGCCTGCGCGCTCGGCTGGTGGGTGGCAGCCGCCCTCGTCTGACCCGGTCGGTGGCTGATGCAGGCGGGCCGTTGGTCCCGCAGCGGCCCGGTGCAGGCGGGACCTTGTGCCCTGCCCCTGCCCGCCGCCCGGGACGACTCTGGACGCACTGGTTCGGAGGAGGTGCGTCATGGCTGCTCACCTGGGCGACGAGACCGCTCACCGGGACGACGAGGCCGGTCCTCACGACCACCGAGGACTCCGGGTGCTCACGCTCGACGAGTGCATGCGCCACCTGCGCGGGACCCTCGTCGGCCGGATCGCCTTCCTGCACGAGGGCGAGCCGGTGATCTTCCCGGTCAACTACGCCCTCGATGGCCTGGACGTGGTGTTCCGGTCGACCTGGGGGTCCAAGCTGGAGCACGCCCAGCACGCCGGCACGGTCGCCTTCGAGGTCGACGGCTTCGACGACGAGCAGCGCCTCGGCTGGAGCGTCCTCGTCAACGGCGTCGCTGACGTGGTCTACGACGAGCAGGAGTCCGACCGGCTGGACCGCCTCCCGCTCCGCGGCTGGGCCAGGACTACCGAGCCGACGTTCTGGGTGCGGATCCGGGCCGAGCAGGTGACCGGTCGGGCGATCGACCCGCCCGGCACCGGGTCAGCGCCGGCTACCTGAGCCAGCTCCGCGCGCGGCGGATCAGGCCGCCTGGCAGCGCGGGCACCAGAACAGGTTGCGGCCGGCCATCACCGCGGTGGCCACCGGGGTCCGGCACACCCGGCAGGGCAGCCCGGTGCGCCGGTAGACGTAGTGGGCGTCGTCCCGCCGGATCCGGCCGGCCGGCCGGTCCCGGTGCGCCGGACGGGTCGTGACGATGCGGCCGGCGCGCAGCCCGGCCTTCATCAGGGTGACCAGGTCGACCCACATGGCGTCCCACTCCGGCCGCGTGACGAGGCTCCCGGGGCGGAAGGGTGACACCGCGGCGCGGAAGAGCACCTCGGCCCGGTAGACGTTGCCGACGCCTGCGACGACCGCCTGGTCCATCAGCAGCTGGCCGACGGCGCTGCGGCTGCGCGACAGACGGTCCCACGCGTCGTCGCCGCGTGGCCGGGGGCGCAGCGGGTCCGGGCCCAGCCGGGCCTCTAGCACCGCCTTCTCCACCGGCGTCCACACCTCGCAGGCGGTCGGGCCGCGCAGGTCGGCGAAGGAGCCGTTGCCCTCGAGGCGCACCCGCAGCGCACCCCTGGGGACGGGCGCGGGCGACGTACCGAACGTCCAGTGGCCGTAGAGCCCCAGGTGGACGTGGAGCCACCGCTGGTCCGGGAAGCCGAGGAACAGGTGCTTGCCGTAGGCCTCGGCGGTGCACAGCGGACGGCCGGACAGGAGGGCGGCACCGTCGACGAAGCGGCCCTGCGGGCTGGTCACGTGCACCGCGGTGCCGCCGAATCGCGCGAGGTGCTCGCGCGCGTTGCGGTGGACGGTATGACCCTCGGGCACCGGCACACGGTAGCCGGGCGCCGTGCGGGTCTAGCTCTCCCACCACCGCGTCTCGGGCTCGCCCTCGGCGGCCAGGATCGCCGCGGACGTCGGCCCGTCGATCAGGGTCAGGTCACAGAGCAGGGCGAGCGGCACGTGCTCGTGCAGCAGGGTCATGACGACCGTGTCGGCGAGGTCGAGCACGGCGGTGCCGGTCGTGGTGCCGGTCGTGCTGCCGGTCGTGGTGCCGGTCGTGGTGCATGTCGTGGTGCTCATGGTCCGGCCTCCGGTCTACGGGTGCCACGGGACTACACCCATGGTGTCGACAGGACTAGTCCCTCGGCTTGAGACAGCGGCCGCAAAGCCGCGGCAAAAGGCGAGCGCCCGGCCCCCCGAGGGGGACCGGGCGCTCGACCGGGCGAGCCGGTGTCAGACGGGGCGCACCTGGTCGGCCTGCGGGCCGCGCTGGCCCTGGGTGACCTCGAACTCCACGCGCTGGTTCTCGTCCAGCGAGCGGTAGCCGTCGGCCTGGATGGCCGAGAAGTGCACGAAGACGTCGGGGCCGCCGCCGTCCTGGGCGATGAAGCCGAAGCCCTTCTCGGCGTTGAACCACTTGACGGTTCCCTGGGGCACTGTCTCTCCTTCGGAGGAAACGAGTTTCGGTCGCCGCACCGCGCGGCGCCCGGGTCGTCAGATCGCGTTCCCTCTTCAGGTCCCGACACGGGGTCAGGGCCGTCTCACCAATCACGCCCGACCGTTGGACGGCCGGGCGTTCACGACTCAGAGGCACTCACAACTTCCAACCGGGGCACACGCTAGGACATCCCTGCCGGGAATGTCCATGCCGCCCCGGGCCGGATGACCGGGCCTTGACCGACCCGGCCTCGACCGGCGGTCACCCGTGGACGACGCGCAGCCCCCAGCGCAGCCGGTGGGTGTCGCCGGGCTCGAGGACGACCAGGTCGGTCCCGCTGTTGAAGGCGTCGGCGGGACAGCTCATCGGCTCGACCGCGATGCCTTCGCGGCGGCGCGCCGCGTCCGGCAGGGTGTCGCCGGTGAACACCTGGACGCAGCGGGTGGCCGCGTCGGCCCAGAGCTCGACGCCGGTCCGGCTGCGCGGCTCGGTCAGCCGCACCCGCACCAGTCCGTCCGGCCCCGGCTCGAGACCCACGTAGGCGTCGTCCAGCCGCAGGTCGCCGACCACCCGGCCGGCGCGGAAGTCGTAGGGCGTGCCGGTGACGTCCTCGGACCCCACCGGAAGCGACCGGTCGTCGGTCAGCAGCCGCCGGCTCGCCGGGAGGGTGAGCACCGTGTGGTCGGCCGGGACCCCGGCGGTCAGGTAGGGGTGCTGCCCGACCCCGTAGGGCGCAGCGCCGGTGCCGTCGTTGCGCGCCGCGATCTCGACCGTCAGGCCGTCGTCGTCGAGCGTGTACGTCGCTGCCAGCCGCAGCAGCCACGGGTACCCGGTCTGCGGCCAGACGGTCGTCGTCAGCGACACCCGGTCGGCCCCCTGCTCGGCGACCACCCAGCCGACCCACCGGACGAGCCCGTGGATCGCGTTGCCTGCCGCCACCTCGCTGACGGCGAGCTGCTGCTCCGCCCCGTCGAACGCATAGCGGCCGCCACGAACCCGGTTGGGCCACGGCGACAGGACCTGGCCGCGCCCCCCGTCCGGCCGGGCGTCCTCCGGGAAGCCGTCGACGAGCAGCCGGTCGTCCACCCGGTAGTCGCGCAACGTCGCGCCCATCTCGGTCACCACCGCGGTCTGCTCGCCACGCGTCAGCACGTGCTGCGCGCCGGTGGGCGACGTGCGCGTCGACGGCATCCGGGACCTCCGCTCGGCCGGGCGCCGAGGAGCGTACCGCGTGGCCGGCCGGCGGGCGCTCCTCCTGGGGCCGCCCGCCCTCAGCGGACCTCGTCCTCCATGTGCTCGATGTCGCGGAAGCCGGTCTTCTTGGCGCGGATCCCCCGGTTGGTGAGCCAGGTGAGCGCCCACAGCACGACGCCGATCGCGAGGAGACCGCCGGCGATCTGGCAGACGATCACGTCGCGGTCCACCCACGGGCCGGCCAGGAAGAGACAGAGGGCCGCGGCCAGCGCCGGCGTCGGCCCGGGGTCCGGAAGCGAGACTCGCGCCCGTCGCCGCGCAGGACGAGGCACGCGATGCTGACGACCGCGAAGACCATGAGCAGCAGCAGGGCCGTGGTGCTGGCCACGTTGAGGACGATGTCGCTCTCGGCGCGCGACGAGACGTACCAGGTCAGGCCCAGCGCCAGGGCGGTCGAGAAGGCGATGCCGGCCGTAGGGGGCGCGGCTGTTGGGCGAGACCTTGGCCAGGGACCGCGGCGGACCTCCTGCTTGGCCAGGCCGTAGAGCAGCCGGCTCGCCATCATCATGTTGATCAGGGCCGTGTTGGCGACCGCGAAGACGGCGAGGAAGGGGAACACCCGGTCGATGAGGAAGTCGGGCGCCCCCGCGCTGACGACCTCGAGCAGCGCCGCGCCCTCCGACTCGTTGATCTTGGCCAGCTCGTCGGGCGTCAGCACGGCGACGACCGCGAAGGCCACCAGCACGTAGATGATCACTGTGATCCCGAGGCCGGTCAGCATCGTGCGCGGGAAGATCCGCTACGGGTCGTGGCACTCCTCGACCATGTTGACGGAGTCCTCGAAGCCGACCATCGCGAAGAACGCCACGGCGGTCGCCGCGGTCACGGCGAGGAAGACGCCCTTGTCCTCCGGCGAGGAGAAGGTGGTGACGCGGCTGAGGTCGCCGTCCCCCTGCGCGATCGCCCAGAACCCGACGCCGATGACGATGGCGAGCGCGGTGATCTCGACCAGCGTCAGGATGACGTTGAGCTTCACGCTCTCGCCGACCCCGCGCAGGTTGATCAGGGCCAGCAGGACCATGAACGCCATCGCGATCAGGATGATGATGCCGGTGCTGGAGCTTCGTCGAGCCAGCCGTTGACGACCAGCCCGCCGGTGAGGTCCTGCGCGAGCACGGTCGAGGACGTCGAGGCGCTGGTGATGCTGGAGCAGACCGCCGCGAAGGCGACCAGGAAGGTCGCGAAGTGGATGCCGAAGGCCTTGTGCGTGTAGAGCGCGGCGCCGGCGGCCTGGGGGTACTTGGTGATCAGCTCGAGGTAGGACATCGCGGTCAGGGCGACCAGGAAGGCGATCACGAAGGGGACCCACACGATGCCGCCGACGATGCCCGCCATCTGGCCGGTCACGGCGTAGACCCCTGCGCCGAGGATGTCGCCGACGATGAACAGCAGGAGGAGCTTGCGCCTCATCACCCGGCGTAGCTCGGGCTCGTTCGTCACATGGGCCTGGTCTGCTGTCGCGGTGCTCATCTCGCGTCCCTCGTGTCGAGCGGCCCGGACCTCTGTCTCCAGAAGGCTCATCGTGGGCCC
>DATHAP010000126.1 GCA_035489715.1 Actinomycetes bacterium | reverse complement strand
ACCAGCTGACGGTCCGCTCCACCACGTCGGTGGGCAGCGCCGCGAGGGTGCCGGTGACCGCCTGCCGGAACGCCGGGTCCTCGACCGTGCGGTCCGGGCTGCGGTAGAGCACCACCACGTCGGCGTCGTCCCGGCCCAGCTGCGCGGCGGCGACGGCGGCGGCCCGGGCGCTCTCGCTGTCCGGGTCGTCGAAGCCGCCGGTGGTCAGCGTGCCGAAGACCGAGGTGCCCCAGGCCCCGGCGACGGCGAGGAACGCCAGCGCCGCCGCGAGCACCGCCCACCGCCATCGGTACGCGATCCGGCCCAGTGTTTCGACCATGACACCCTCCTGGACTATACTCAGTTACACATGTGAACGGTGTTAATGTTCTTGGCGTTGGTCATAATGCTTACGCTGTTCACGGAAGTCAAGCAGGGTCGCGGAGGTGATAGTGGATGACGCCAGCACTGAGCCGGCGGGACCGCGTCCGGGCGGCGACCGTGACCGAGATCAAGGACACCGCCCGGCGGATCCTGGTCGCCGAGGGCAGCGACGGGCTGTCGCTGCGGGCGATCGCCCGCGAGATGGGCATGACCGCCCCCGCGCTCTACCGCTACTTCGACAGCCACGAGGCGCTGGTCGGCGCCCTCTGCCTCGATCTGCTCGACGAGCTGACCGGCCGGCTCGAGGCGGCGCGTGACTCCGAGCCGGTCGAGCGCCCGGTGGAGCGGCTGATGGCCGCCTGCCGCGAGTTCCGCAGGTGGTCGCTGGCGCACCCGCGGGAGTTCCAGCTGACGTTCGCGTCGGTCGGCGAGGAGGGCCCGCCCGGCCACGCGGAGCCGGGCGTCGACATCTCGTTCGGCGGGGTCTTCCTCGGCATCTTCGTCGAGATCTGGGCGCAGGCGCCGTTCCTCGTCCCGCCCGACGAGGCGATCCCGGAGCAGCTGCGGGGCGAGCTCGCCACCTTCGCCGCCCGCACCGCGGTCGACCTGCCGCTGGGCGCGCTGACCGCCTATCTCGGCGGCTGGGTCCGCCTGTACGGCGCGGTGACGCTCGAGGTCTTCGGCCACCTCGGCTTCGCGGTGACCGACGCGGGGTCGCTCTTCGAGGCGATGCTCGCCGACATGCGCCGGCAGCTCACCGCGGAGTCGTAGCTCTAGAGGTCGACCCCCGTCAGGACCAGGACCCGTTCGTAGCTGAGGTCCTCCATCGCCGCGCGGACCCCCTCGCGGCCGACCCCGGACTCCTTGGCCCCGCCGTACGGCATCTGATCGGCCCGGAACGACGGCACGTCGCCGATGACGACGCCGCCCACCTCGAGGTTGCGGTGCGCCCGGAACGCGGTATGCAGGTCGTGGGTGAACACCCCAGCCTGCAACCCGAAGCGCGAGTCGTTGACGGCGGCGAGGGCGGCGTCGGTGCCGTCGACGACCGACACCACCAGCACCGGCCCGAACACCTCGTCGCAGGCCACGCGCGCGTCGGCCGGCACGTCGGCGAGCACGGTCGGGGCGTACGTCGTCCCCTCCCGGCCGCCGCCGGTGAGCAGCCGGGCGCCGGCCCCCACCGCCTCGTCGACCCACTCCTCGACCCGGGTCGCGGAGGCCTCGTCGATGAGCGGCCCGACGGACGTCGACTCGTCGCCCGGGTCTCCCACAGCGAGCGCCTCCACGGCGGCGACCAGCCGGGGCACGAAGTCGTCGGCGACCGCCGCGTCGACCACCACCCGCTGCACCGAGATGCAGCTCTGGCCGGCCTGGTAGGTGCCGAAGGTGGCGATCCGCGAGGCGGCGTGGTCGAGGTCGGCGGGCGACGACCAGTCGGCGAGCACCACGGCCGCCGCGTTGCCGCCGAGCTCGAGCGTCACGTGCTTGTGCGGGACAGCGGCCTGGATCCGCGCGCCCACCGGGCCTGACCCGGTGAAGGACACGACCGGCAGCCGCCGGTCCTCCACCAGCGCGGGTGCCCGGTCGTCGGGCAGGACGAGCACCGACACCGCGCCGGCCGGCAGGTCGGTCTCGGCGAACAGCTCGCCCAGCAGCACCGCCGACAGCGGCGTCTTCGGGGCCGGCTTGAGCACGATCGGGGCACCGACGGCGACCGCCGGCGAGAGCTTGTGCGCGACCAGGTTGACCGGGAAGTTGAACGGCGAGATGCCCAGCACCGGCCCGCGCGGGAACCGCCGGACCAGCCCGAGCCGGCCGGTCGCGGCCGGGTCGGTGTCCAGCCGCTGCAGCTCGCCGCTCCAGCGGCGAGCCTCCTCGGCCCCCCAGCGGAAGGTCGAGACCGCCCGGGCCACCTCGGTGCGCGCCCAGACGAGTGGCTTGCCGCTCTCCGCGGTCACCAGCCGGGCCACCTCGTCCGCCCGCTCGGCCAGCCGGGCGGACACCTGGTCGAGGGCGGCGGCCCGCAGGTGCGCCGGGGCCGCGGCGACGGCGGCGCGGTGCTCCCAGGCAGATGCCACGGCGGACTCCACGTCGGCCGGGCTGGCCCAGTCGATCTCCGCGACCAGCGATCGGTCGTACGGGCTGCGCACGGCGAGCCGGGCCGCCGAGGGCGCGGACGTGGTGGGCACGTCGGTCTCCTGTCGCAGAACTGCGGATTTCGTCGTCGTAAGCGACTTTCCCGCGCGATATCGTCACAGTATCGTGTGCCCATGACCGACTCCGCACCTCTGCCCGAGCTCCCCGAGCTACCGCAGGAGCGCCGCCTGGTCACCGCGGTGCCCGGTCCCCGCTCCGTGGAGCGGATGGGGCGCCGGGCTGCGGCGGTCGCCCGCGGCGTCGGCACCACGCTGCCGGTGTTCGTCGAGCGGGCCGGCGGCGGCGTCCTGGTCGACGTCGACGGCAACTCGCTGATCGACTTCGGCTCCGGCATCGCGGTGACCAGCGTCGGCAACGCCGCCCCGCGGGTCGTCGCCCGGGTCCGGGACCAGGTCGCGCGGTTCACCCACACCTGCTTCATGGTCACGCCCTACGACGGCTACGTGGAGGTATGCGAGGCCCTCAACCGGCTGACGCCGGGGGACCACGAGAAGCGCTCGGCGCTGTTCAACTCCGGCGCCGAGGCGGTGGAGAACGCGGTCAAGCTCGCACGCACCCACACCCGGCGGTCCGCGGTCGTCGCGTTCGACCACGGCTACCACGGGCGCACCAACCTGACGATGGCGCTGACCGCGAAGAGCATGCCCTACAAGCACGGCTTCGGGCCGTTCGCGCCGGAGGTCTACCGGGCGCCGATGTCCTACCCGTTCCGCGACCCCGACGGCATGACCGGCGCGCAGGCCGCGGCCCGCGCCCTCGACCTGGTCGACAAGCAGGTCGGCGCCGACCAGGTCGCCTGCATCGTCATCGAGCCGGTCCAGGGCGAGGGCGGCTTCGTCGTCCCCGCGCCGGGGTTCCTGGCCGCCCTGCAGGAGTGGTGCACGGCCAACGGCGCGGTGCTTGTCGCCGACGAGATCCAGAGCGGGTTCTGCCGGACCGGTGACTGGTTCGCCAGTGACCACGAGGGCGTCGTCCCCGACCTGGTGACCACCGCCAAGGGCATCGCCGGCGGCCTGCCGCTGGCCGGCGTCACCGGCCGCGCCGAGATCATGGACTCCGCCCACGTGGGTGGCCTCGGCGGGACGTACGGCGGCAACCCGGTCGCCTGCGCCGCCGCGCTCGGCTCGATCGAGACGATGGAGGCCGAGGACCTGAACGGGCGGGCCCGCCGGATCGGCGAGGTGATGACGGCGCGGCTGCAGGAGCTCGCGACGACGTACGACGTCATCGGTGACGTCCGCGGCCGCGGCGCGATGCTCGCGGTCGAGCTGACCAGGCCCGGCACGCTGGAGCCGGACGCCGCGTCCGCCGCGACGGTCGCCAAGGCCTGCCACGCGGACGGGCTGGTCGTGCTGACCTGCGGGACGTACGGCAACGTGCTGCGCTTCCTGCCGCCGCTGGTCATGCCCGAGCCGCTGCTCGAGGAGGGTCTCGGCGTGCTCGAGAAGGCTTTCGCCTCGCTGGGCTGACCCGGCTGCCCCGGAAGACCCGATGGACTACAGCGGGACGTCGCCCCCCGCGAGGTAGCCGCGGGCGACCCGCGCCACGAACTGGTGCACGCCGTCCTCGTCGGGGGCGGGCGGCCGAGGCACCGCGTGCTCGTTGGTCATGCCGCGCTGCACGGCCTACCGCGCCCGGCTTCCTAGGGTCGGCCGACGTCCGAGGCCGCCCGGGCGCTGGCGGAGGAGCCGGGCGAGCCACCGACGGACGTCGAGGTGCTGCCGACCAGGACGTGTCAGCGGGCGCGCACCCGGCCTGCCGAGCGCACCGACGACCGGCGGGGCCGCCACCCGACGCCGAGCTCTCGCGCGGCGAACGCCATCGCGATCGCGAAGGCACGCTCCGCGTCGACGACCGGGTCGGCCAGGGCGACCTGGATCGAGAGGCCGTCGAGCAGCGCGGAGAAGGTGATGGCGAACGCTTCCGCGTCGACCGTGCGCCCGATCTGGCCCGCCTGCTGCCCGTCGCGGACGACGCCGGCGATCGTGTCGCGCCACCGCTGGTCGAGCTCCACCCGGTCCTTGGCGACCTCGGGGTGGCGGAAGGCCCGGGCCCAGAGGTCGAACCAGAGGCCCCACGCACCGGGGATCTCGTCCTCGCCGTGCGGGATGCAGGTGGCGCGCACCAGCATCTCCAGACGCTCGCGCGCGGTGCGCAGTCGCGCCAGCTGGGCCGCGACGTCTGCGTAGAAGGACCGCTCCGAGTAGCGCAGCGCCTCGGTGAGCAGCTCGTCCTTGGTGCTGAAGTAGTAGATGACGAGCGCGGGACTGACGCCGGCCCGGCGTGCGACGTCGGCGATGCGGGTCTCGGCGAATCCTCGCTCACCGATCAGCCCCGCGGCGGCTGCCAGCATCTGCTCGCGGCGTGCGTCCAGTGCCGATGGCGTCGACGAGACGTCGGCCATAGGCCTCCCTCAGGACCGGGCCGCCCCGGTCGGCTGCCTTGTCGCGAGATTAGCACCCACCTAGACTGAACAGTCAGTCAACATGATAGGACAGCCCCGGCCGCGACGGCGTACGGAAAGCTCTTTGTGGACAACGGTTCCTTGTCCACAGGCCGAGCCGTCCCGCGGCTGCATCGCCAGCGCCGGACCGAGCCGAGCGCTGGCGCCGGGGTCAGCGCAGCGGACGGACGGCTACGACGGCAACCAGCGGGAGGGGACCGTAGACGTGCGGGAACTCGTCCGAACCCGGCCCTGAGCCGGCGGGTGCCTCGACGACCAGCGGGACGTCGAGCCGGTCCGGGTCGATCTCGAGCAGGACGAGCGGCTCCTCCACGTCGGCGTAGTAGGCCGCCAGCACGCCCGGCCACTGGTGGGCGTAGGACGCGTGCAGGAAGCCCTCCTCCGCCAACGTGCGGCCCAGGCTCGAGACCCGGTAGTCACCTGCCTCCTGCGCGGCCTGCCAGTCCCGGGCCAGAGCGACGTGGAAGAGGTGCTCAGTGGCCACGGGCGACCCACTCCGCCAGGTGCGGCGCCTCCGCTCCGATCGTCGTGTCGGCGCCGTGGCCGGTGTGGACGACCGTGCTGGACGGCAGCGTCAGCAGCGACTCGCGGATCGACTCGATGATGGTCGGGAAGTCGCTGTGCGACCGACCGGTCGCACCCGGTCCGCCCTGGAACAGCGTGTCGCCGCTGAACACCACCCCGAGGTCCGGTGCGTGGAGGCAGACCGCGCCCGGCGAGTGGCCCGGCGTGTGCCGGACGACGAGTCTGGTGCCGGCCACGTCGAACGACCTGCCGTCGGCCAGCTCGACGTCCGGCTCCAGGTCGTCGTACTCCATCGCCCAGAGCATGACGTCGGCCGGGTGGAGCGCGATCTCGGCGTCCTTGGCGGCCGCCACCTCGACGGCCGCGTTGACGTGGTCGTTATGCCCGTGGGTCAGGACCACCGCCACGACCCGGCGGTCCCCGACCGCCTCGAGGATGGCCGAGGCGTCGTGAGCCGCGTCGACCACCAGGACCTCTTCGTCGTCGCCCACGAGCCAGACGTTGTTGTCGACGTCCCATTCACCGCCGTCGAGGGCGAAGGTGCCCGACGTGACGACCTTCTCGACGCGGGCCGGCATCAGAGCACGACCACCGAGCGCAGCACCTCGCCGCGTTGCATCTTCTCGAACGCCGCCTCGACGTCGCCGAGCCGGATCGTCTCGGAGACGAACCCGTCGAGGTCGAAACGGCCCTGGCGGTAGAGGTCGACGAGCATCGGGAAGTCCCGGGACGGCAGGCAGTCGCCGTACCAGCTCGACTTCAGCGCGCCGCCACGGCCGAAGACCTCGATCATCGGCAGCTCGATCCGCAGGTCAGGCGTCGGGACGCCGACGAGCACGACGGTGCCCGCCAGGTCGCGCGCGTAGAAGGCCTGCTCGTAGGTCTCCGGGCGCCCCACAGCCTCGATCACGACATCGGCACCGAAGCCACCGGTGAGCTCGCGGATCCGCTCGACGGCGTCCTCGGTCCTGCTGTTGACCGTGTGCGTGGCGCCGAACCGACGGGCCCACTGGAGCTTGCGGTCGTCGACGTCGACCGCGACCACCGTCGTGGCGCCCGCGATCCGGGATCCCGCGATCGCCGCGTTGCCGACGCCACCGCAGCCGATGACGGCGACGCTGTCGCCACGGCCCACGTTGCCGGTGTTGACCGCCGCGCCGAAGCCCGCCATGACGCCGCAGCCGAGCAGGCCCGCCGCTGCCGCCGGGGCCTCCGGGTCGACCTTGGTGCACTGCCCGGCTGCCACCAGCGTCTTCTCCAGGAACGCGCCGATGCCGAGCGCCGGGCTCAGCTCGGTGCCGTCAGCCAGCGACATCTTCTGCGTGGCGTTGTGGGTGGCGAAGCAGTACCACGGCTTGCCCTTGCGGCAGGCCCTGCACTGCCCGCAGACGGCGCGCCAGTTGAGCACGACGAAGTCACCCGGTGCCACGTCGGAGATGCCCTCACCCACCGCCTCGACGACGCCCGCCGCCTCGTGCCCGAGGAGGAACGGGAAGTCGTCGTTGATCCCGCCGTCGCGGTAGTGCAGGTCGGTGTGGCAGACCCCGCAGGCCTGCACCTGCACCAGCGCCTCGCCCGGCCCGGGATCGGGCACCAGCACGGTCTCCAACGACACCGGCCGGCCGTTGGCCATGGCCACGACACCCTGCACCTCGTGCGGCATGCGGTCCTCCCGGGGGACGTGCGGCTGCGACGGACGGCTGACGGACTGCAGGCGCGACCCTAGCCACCCTCGCGCATGCCCCACGGCGAGCCGTACGCCGTCAGCAGATCGAGGAACGGCACCGGCTCGAACGCCTCCGGGCCGAGCACGCCGGAGCCGCTCCACGTGCCGGTTGCGAGCAGCTCGAGGGCCACGACGGGATTGACGGCCGTCTGCCAGACGACCGCCTGGGCGCCGTACTCCGCCATCGACCACTCGTTGTCGACCACGTGGTAGAGGTAGACCTCGCGGGCGGATCCGTCCTTGCGACCGGTCACCCAGGTGCCGGCGCAGGTCTTGCCGGTCATCCGGTCGCCGAGTGTGGCCGGGTCCGGCAGCGCGGCCGCCACCACGTCGCGCGGCGACACCTCGACGCCGCCGACCCGGAGCTTGTCGGTGCGGTCGAGCCCGATCTTGTGCAGCACCTGCAGCACGTTGATGAACTCGTCACCCAGGCCGTACTTGAAGGTCACCCGCTTGGCGTCGACCCAGCGCGGGATGAGCAAAACCTCCTCGTGCTCGACGTTGACGCACTCGACCGGGCCGATGCCCTCGGGGAAGTCGAAGGTCTCCGGCTCGCTGAACGGCGGGGTCGTGAACCAGCCGCGGTCCTTCTCCCACACCACCGGCGGGTTGAGGCACTCCTCGATCGTGGTCCAGATCGAAAAAGTGGGAGCGAACGAGACCGCTTCTCCTTCTATGCCGGCCACCTCCAGGTTGGCGCCGTCGCGGACGCCGACCTGGTCGATCTCGTCGAACAGGTGGTCCGCCGCGTAGCGGGCGAACACGTCGGAGAGCCCCGGCTCGATGCCGATGCCCGCGAGGGCCAGCCGCCCGGCGGCCTCCCACTCGCCGGCCTTGGCGAACTGCTCGTCCCCGAGCTTCACGCCGATGAGCGCGTGCGGCTGCTCCGGGTGCGGACGCGACAGCGACATGGCCATGTCCAGGTAGTCGGCACCGGCGGCGAACGCGCCGTCGAAGATCGGCATCACGAACCTTGGGTCCACGGCGTTGAAGACGTGGGTGATGCGGTGCTCGCGGCACAGCGCGGCCACCGCACCGGCGGAGGAGGCGTCCACCTGCGCCGCGACGAAGCGGGCGTCGCCGGCGTGCCCGGCCACCGCCCGCTCGGCCCGCGCCTCGTCGTAGTCGGCGACGACCATCGCCTCGAAGAAGTCGCGCCGGGCAGCGATCCCGACTGCCGCCGACCCGACCCCTCCCGCGCCCACCAGCAGGATCCGCATCCGTCTACTCCTTGTTCGGTCGGTCGGCCAGCAGGGGCCGGGTCGGGTCGTGCGGCACGCCGCGGCGGCGGTGTGCGATGCCGGAGAGGGCCTCCAGCACCACGCGGTTGGCCAGCGCGGCCGTGATGTCGGCGTGGTCGTACGGCGGCGACACCTCGACGACGTCCAGGCCCACGACCGGCAGCTCGAGGCACACCCGCCGGACCGCGTCGAGCAGCTGGCGCGCGGACAGCCCGCCCGGTTCGGGAGTGCCGGTCCCCGGCGCGTGACCGGGGTCGGCGACGTCGATGTCCACCGACAGGAAGACCCCGTCACACTCGTCGACCGCGATGCCGAACGCCTCGTCGAGGCAGGGGTCGAGGCCTCGCGCGACCAGCTCGGTCATCTCGTAGGAGCGCATCCCCTGCGTGGCCATCCAGTCGAGGGTCTCGGGGCCGGGCCAGTAGCCGCGCAGCCCGATCTGCAGGAACCGGTCGCCCCGCGCGGCGCCGGACTCGATCAGCCGGCGCATCGGCTGGCCGTGGCCGTAGAGCGAGCCGAACTCGATGTCGCCGGTGTCGGCGTGCGCGTCGAAGTGCACGACCGACACCCGGCCGGCGCCATGGTGGCGCGCGACGCCGGTGACGTCGGCGAGTGTGATCGAGTGGTCGCCGCCGAGAACGACAGGCAGTGCCCCGCTGGCGGCGACCATGGCGACGGCCTCGGTCAGCGCGTCGAGCGACCGCTCGATGTGGCCCGGAGGCATCTCGACGTCGCCCGCGTCCAGCACCCGGAGGTCGCGCAGCGCGTCGACCCGCAGGCCGAGGTGCGGCCGGGACCCGTCGTGCGGGAGGTAGTCGGTCGAGCGGATCGCCTGGGGGCCGAAGCGGGTGCCCGGCCGGTGCGACGTACCGCCGTCGAAGGGCGCGCCCACGACGACGACGTCCGCGCCCGCGAAGGACGCCGGGTCACCGAGGTCGCACGGCGGGACGCCGAGGAAGGTGATGTCCGGCCCGAACATCGGCCCGTAGCGCGTCATCGGGGTCCCCGCGTGAACGTGAGCGCCAGCGAGCGTTCTTGTGGGGTGATCATGCCGCGTCACTCCTCATCAACACGATCACGAGTCGAACCCGAGGCCGAGGGCGTCGAGGGTGCGCAGCCAGGGACCGCGGCGACCCTCGCGGGCGTCGGCGCGGGCGACCGCCCGCCGGGTCAGCTCGATCCCGGCCCAGCGCACCGGCTCGGGCGGGAACGGCCGCGGCCGGCGGCGCACCATCTCCAGCCGGGTCCGCTCGGTCTCCTCGCCGGCCAGCAGGTCGAGCGCCACTTGCGCGCCGAACCGGCTGGCGCCGACGCCGAGGCCGGTGTAGCCCAGCGAGTAGGCCACGCGGCCGCCGAGGGCGCGCCCCCAGAACGCGCTGAAGCGCGAGCAGGTGTCGATGACCCCGCCCCAGCCGTGGGTGAACGGCAGGCCGGTCAGCTGCGGGAACGTGCGCTGGAAGTTCTCCGCGAGGGTCAGGAAAGTCCCCGGCGACCGGTCCAGCCGGTCGTCGGTGCGGCTGCCGTAGTGGTAGACCGCGTCGTAGCCGCCCCACAGGATGCGGTCGTCGTCGGTGAGCCGGTAGTAGTGGAACTGGTTGCCCGCGTCGGCCATCCCGTGCCGGTCGGCCCAGCCGATCGACGCCCGCTGCTCGGGGTCGAGCGGGGCGGTGACCAGCGCGTAGTCCCACACCGGGACCACGAACGAGCGCAGGCGACGGACCAGCGGCCGGAACGCATTGGTGGCGAGCACGGCCCGGCCGGCCCGGACCTCGCCGTAGGGGGTGCCGAGCAGCACCGGGCCGCTACCCATGCCGCTGGCCGCGCCGCGCGTGCGCGTGCCGCGTGTGCCGCCGGAGGTGAGCGACTCGACCGGCGTGTTCTCGTGCAACCGGACGCCGGCGCGCAGGCAGGCCTGGCGCAGGCCGTGTGCGAGCCGCGCCGGGTCGACCATGGCCACGCCGTCGCGGTCGAGGACACCGCCGTGGTACGTCGTCGAGCTGACCCGGTCGCGCACCTCCGCCGCGGTCAGCCACTCGAGCCCGGCACCCAGTGCCTGGCCCCGCCGCACCAGGTCCTGCAGCTGCTCCGCCTGCCACGGGGCGGTCGCGACGGTGAGCTCCCCGGTGCGCTCCCAGGAGCAGTCGATGCCCTGGTCGGCCACCGTCTTCTCGATCGCGTCGAGGTTCTCCCGGCCGAGCCGCTCCAGCGTGGCGATCTCGTCCGGCCACCGCTCGAGCCCGTTCGCCAGCCCGTGGGTGAGGCTGGCGGCGCAGAACCCGCCGTTGCGGCCGGACGCGGCCCAGCCGGCGCTGCGCGCCTCGAGCACCACGACGTCGCGGCCGGGGTTGCGCTCCTTGGCCAGCAGCGCCGCCCACAGCCCGGTATAGCCCGCGCCGACGACCGCCAGGTCGGCAGTGGTCCGGTCGGTAAGGGCCGGCTCGTCGGCCGGGGCCGGCCGGTCCAGCCAGAACGGGACGTGGCGCAGGTCGGCGAGAGCGGCGGCGGCCTGCGACCGCCCGCCCGCTGCTGTCGGGGTCATCTCAGGTCTTCCGCCGCCGCTCCGTCACCAGCTGGGCGAGGACGACAGCAGCCAAGGCGATGCCGAACATCGCCGAGGCGATGACGTTGGCCTGGGCCGGGATGCCGCGCAGCGACGACACCCAGACGAACTTGGGGAACGTGTTGACCGACCCCGAGTTGAAGTTCGTGATGATGAAGTCGTCGAAGGACAGGGAGAAGGCCAGCAGTGCCCCGGCCACGATGCCCGGGGCCACCAGCGGCAGGGTGATCCGCCGGAAGGTCTGCATCTCGTTGGCGTAGAGGTCCATCGCCGCCTGCTCGAGCCTCGGATCGAGGCTGGCGATGCGGGCCTTCACCGTCACGACCACGAACGAGATGCAGAACATCACGTGCGCGATGACGATGGTCCAGAAGCCCAGGTTGATCTTGAGGTTGAGGAAGAGAGCCAGCAGCGAGGCGCCGAGGACCACCTCGGGCGTCGCCATCGGCAGGAAGATGGTGAGGTTGGTCGTGGTGCGGCCGCGGAACCGGTGCCGGGCCAGGGCGAACGCCACCATGGTGCCGAGCACGGTCGCGGCCAGGGTCGCGATCAGCCCGATCTTGAGGCTGTTGCCCAGGGCGGTGCAGACGTCGGGAGCGCCGCACGGGTTCTGCCACTTCTCGAGCGTGAAGCCCTTCCACGCGATGTTGGACTTGCCGGAGTCGTTGAACGAGAAGACCAGCGTGTAGGCCACCGGGATGAACAGGTATGTGAACCCGAAGACGGCGTAGATCCGGATCGCGTTGCGCGAGAGCCAGCGGGCGGCGCGCCGGCCGGCGGGCTGCCGGCGTCCGACGGGCCGGGCGGGAGCGGTAGCCACGGCTACACCAGCTCCTCGGTGCCGGACCGGCGGATGTAGAACGCGACCAGCACCAGGATCGAAAGCATCAGGGTCACCGAGAGCACGGCCGCCGTCGGGTAGTCGACGACCCGCAGGAAGCGGCTGTCGATGACGTTGCCGACCATCGTCGTGCGCACCGGGTCGCCGAGCAGGGTGGCGTTGACGTAGTCACCTGCGGCAGGGATGAAGGTCAGCAGGGTTCCTGCGACGACGCCGGGCATCGACAGCGGGAAGGTCACCTTGCGCAGGGTCGTCAGGCCGTTGGCGTAGAGGTCACCGGCGGCCTCCATCAGCCGCGGGTCGACCCGCTCCAGTGACGCGTAGATCGGCAGGATCATGAACGGCAGGAAGTTGTAGGTGATGCCGATGACCACGGCGAGCGGTGTGTTGATGATGCGGCCGTCCTCGCTGAGGAGGTGCAGCCAGCGCAAGGCGTCCAGCACCCACGAGTTGTCGGCCAGGATCTGCTTCCACGCGACCGTGCGGAGCAGGAAGCTGACGAAGAACGGTGCGACGACGAGCACCAGCAGGATGTTGCGCAGCCGTCCCGCCTTGAAGGCGATCGCGTAGGCGAGCGGGTAGGAGATCGCGAGGGCGAGCAGGGTGGCGATCAGGGCGTAGGTGAACGACCGGACGAAGACCTCGAGGTACTCACTGATCGCGTCGGGGTAGTTGGCCAGCCGGAAGGTCTGCGTGTAGACGCCGATCTCGGCGCCCTCGGGACGCGTCTGCGTCGACGTCGACAGCAGCGTCAGGAGCGGGACGACGAAGAAGACGGCCAGCCAGGCCATGCCGGGCAGCAGGAGCAGGTAGGGCGTCAGCCGTCGCCGACCGACGGGGCGCGCCTCGTCGTCGTCGGGCGGCGTGCGGTCCTCGGCCTGCCGCTCACCGACGCCGATGCCCTGGGCGACGCTCATCGGCCCGTCACCCGACCGGCACGGGTGCGGCGTCGTCGTCGTGCTCGGCACCCGCCGTGGCGTCCGATCTGCCGTCGAGGGCGAAGGTGTGCACCGGGTCCCAGCTCAGCGAGACCTTGCTGCCGGGAGGGAGGACGCCGCCGGTGCCGAGGTTCTGGACGAAGACCATCAGCTCCTGGCCCCACGGCATCCGGACGAGGTACTGGATGCTCACGCCGGTGAAGCTGGCGTCGGTCACGGTCCCGCCCGGGAGGACGTTGTGCGCCTTGTCCGTCGCGCCGGGGCCGTCGCCCTCGTGCAGGTGGATCTTCTCCGGCCGGATGCCGATCAGCAGGTCGTCCGAGCCGGCCGCCGCCGACGAGAGGCGGGACGAGGGCATCGCCAGCTTGTGGCCCTCCACATCCAGCACCAGGCCATCGCCGTCGTGCGCCGAGACCGCGGCCCGCACCAGGTTGGACTGGCCGAGGAAGTTGGCGACGAACGTGGTCTCGGGCTCCTCGTACAGCTCGCCCGGACTGCCCAGCTGCTCGATGTGCCCGCCGTTCATGACCGCGATGGTGTCGGCCATGGTCATGGCCTCCTCCTGGTCGTGCGTCACGTGGACGAACGTCAGGCCGACCTCGGTCTGGATGCGCTTGAGCTCGATCTGCATCTGGCGACGCAGCTTCAGGTCGAGTGCGCCCAGCGGCTCGTCGAGCAGGAGCACCTGCGGACGGTTGATCAGGGCCCGGGCCAGGGCGACGCGCTGCTGCTGGCCGCCGGAGAGCTGCGTGGCCATGCGCCCCTCGAGCCCGCCTAGCTCGACCGTCCGTAGCGCCTCCATGACCTTGCGCTTGACCTCGTCGTTCGAGTACTTCTTCTGGCCGACGCGGAGCGGGAAGGCGGCGTTCTCGAACACCGTCATGTGCGGCCAGATGGCGTAGCTCTGGAATACCATGCCGATGTC
>DATHAP010000125.1 GCA_035489715.1 Actinomycetes bacterium | reverse complement strand
GAGTCCTGCGGCAAGTGCACGCCGTGCCGCGAGGGCACCTGGTGGCTGGTGCAGGTGCTGTCCAAGCTGGAGCAGGGAATCGGCGCGGAGTCCGACCTCGACCTGCTGCTCGACCAGTGCGACAACATCGCGGGCCGGTCGTTCTGCGCGCTCGCCGACGGTGCGGCCGCGCCGATCCAGAGCTCGATCAAGTTCTTCCGCGACGAGTACGTCGCGCACCTGACCAGCGGCGGCTGCCCGTTCGACCCGGCCGCCTCCACGCTCTTCGCCCGCGCTGGAGCTCTCGCATGACACAGGCCCCCGAGAAGACGGACCTCGTCAACCTCACCGTCGACGGCGTCGCGGTCTCGGTCCCGAAGGACACCCTGGTGATCCGAGCGGCCGAGCAGGTCGGCGTGCAGATCCCGCGCTTCTGCGACCACCCGCTGCTCGCGCCCGTCGGCGCCTGCCGGCAGTGCCTGGTCGACGTACCGGACGCCGGCAACGGCCGGCCGTTCCCCAAGCCGCAGGCCTCCTGCACGTTGCCGGTCGCCGAGGGCATGGTCGTCAACACCCAGGCCACGTCTCCCGTCGCCGACAAGGCGCAGCAGGGGATCATGGAGTTCCTGCTGATCAACCACCCGCTCGACTGCCCGGTCTGCGACAAGGGTGGCGAGTGCCCGCTGCAGAACCAGGCGATGACCAACGGCCGCGGCGAGTCCCGGTTCACCGAGATCAAGCGGACCTACCCGAAGCCGATCAACATCTCGTCCCAGGTGCTGCTGGACCGCGAGCGCTGCGTGCTGTGCGCCCGGTGCACCCGTTTCTCCGCGCAGGTGGCCGGCGACCCCTTCATCGAGATGCTCGAGCGTGGTGCGCTGCAGCAGGTCGGCATCTACGAGAAGGAGCCCTTCCAGTCCTACTTCTCCGGCAACACGGTCCAGATCTGCCCGGTCGGTGCACTGACCGGCGCGGCGTACCGCTTCCGCTCGCGGCCCTTCGACCTGGTGTCCTCGCCGGGCGTGTGCGAGCACTGCGCCTCCGGCTGCGCGATCCGCACCGACCACCGCCGCGGCAAGGTCCTGCGCCGACTGGCCGGCGACGACCCGCAGGTCAACGAGGAGTGGAACTGCGACAAGGGCCGCTGGGCGTTCCAGTACGCCACCGCGCAGGACCGCCTCACGTCCCCGCTCGTCCGCGACGAGGACGGCGTGCTGGTGCCGGCCTCGTGGGGCGAGGCGCTCGACGTCGCCGCACGTGGCCTCGGCGCCGCGCGCGGCGCGACCGGTGTCCTGGTCGGCGGACGGTCGACGCTCGAGGACGCCTACGCCTACGCCAAGCTGGCCCGCGCGGTGCTCGCCACCAACGACGTCGACTTCCGGGCCCGCCCGCACTCGGCCGAGGAGGAGTCCTTCCTCGGTGCGCACGTCGCGGGCTACGGCCTGGGCGTCACCTACGACGACCTCGAATCGGCCTCGACGGTTCTCCTCGTCGGGCTGGAGCCCGAGGAGGAGTCGCCGATCCTGTTCCTCCGCCTGCGCAAGGCGGTGCGCCGCGGCTCGCTGACGGTCCACGCCGTCTCGCCGCTGCTGACCCGCGGCCTGGAGAAACTGTCCGCGCGGCTGCTGCCGACCGCACCGGGCACCGAGGCCGAGGTCCTCGACGCCCTGCGCACCGGGGACTCGCGCGTCAAGGAGGCCGCCGACGCGCTGGCCGGCGACGACGTGGTGATCCTCGTCGGCGAGGGCCTCGCCTCCGTCCCTGGCGCGCTGTCCGCGGTGGTGCGGCTCGCGGAGGCCACCGGGGCCGGGCTCGAGTGGGTGCCGCGACGGGCCGGTGAGCGCGGCGCGGTCGAGGCCGGCGCGCTGCCCTCGCTGCTGCCCGGCGGTCGCCCGGTGGCGGACGCGCCGGCCCGGGTGGACGTCGCGACCGCCTGGGGCGTCGATCGGCTGCCCGAGGGCGACGGCCGCGACACCGACGCGATCCTGGCCGCCGTGCACACCGGCGAGGTCCGGGCGCTGCTGGTCGGCGGTGTCGACCCGCACGACCTGCCCGACCCCACCGCCGCGCTGGCCGCGCTGGACGCCGCACGGTTCGTGGTGAGCCTGGAGCTGCGCGAGTCGGCCGTCACCGAGCGCGCCGACGTCGTGCTGCCGGTCGCGGCGGCGGTCGAGAAGGCCGGCACGTTCGTCACCTGGGAGGGGCGCCAGCGCCCGTTCGAGGCGGTCCTGCGCGGCACCAACGCGATGCCCGACGTCCGGGTGCTCGACGCGCTCGCCGACGCCATGGGCGCCGACCTCGGCCTCCCGGACGTCGCCGCCGCGCGCGCCGAGATCCACGAGCTCGGCGGCTGGGACGGGGCGCACGCCGCGTTCCAGCCGGTCGACCCGGTGCCGCCGGCGCCGGCCAGCCTCAGCGCGGGCCGCGTCGTGCTCGCCACCTGGCCGACGCTGCTGGACAGCGGGCGCCTGCAGGACGGCGAGCCCTACCTGGCCGGCACCGCCCGCCGGGCGGTGGCGCGGCTGTCGGCGACGACCGCTGAGGCCGTCGGCGTCACGGACGGCGCGGCGCTCGCCGTGTCCACCGACCGGGGCGAGCTGACCGCGCCGGCCGAGGTGACCGAGATGCCCGACGGCGTCGTGTGGCTGCCGACCAACTCCGACGGCGTGCAGGTGCGGCTCGATCTCGGCGCCGCGCACGGGTCGCGGGTCAGGATCCGCGCCGCCGGAGGTGACCAGTGACCGGCACCGTGCTCGCCTCGCCCGAGATCCCCGGCTTCGGCGACGACCCGTGGTGGCTCGTCGTCGGCAAGGCCGTGGCGATCTTCGTGTTCCTCGTGGTGATGACGCTGTTCACCATCTGGTGGGAGCGCCGCGTCGTCGCCCGGATGCAGCACCGCATCGGCCCCAACCGGGTCGGCCCCGCCGGCCTCCTCCAGTCGCTCGCCGACGGCATCAAGCTGGCGCTGAAGGAGGACATCATCCCGAAGGCCGCCGACAAGGTGGTCTTCGTCCTCGCCCCGATCCTGTCGGCGGCACCGGCGTTCATGGCCTTCGCCGTCATCCCGTTCGGGCCCGAGGTCACCGTCTTCGGCGAGGAGACCCCGCTGCAGCTGACCGACCTGCCGGTCGCCGTGCTGTACATCCTGGCCGTGGCCTCGGTGGGGATCTACGGCATCGTGCTGGCGGGCTGGTCCAGCGGCTCGACCTACCCGCTGCTCGGTGGGCTGCGGTCGTCGGCCCAGATGATCTCCTACGAGGTCGCGATGGGCCTGTCGTTCGTCGGCGTCTTCCTCTACGCCGGCACCATGTCGACGTCGGAGATCGTGGCGGCGCAGGGCGACTACTGGTACGCCGTCCTGCTGTTCCCGTCGTTCGCGATCTACGTGATCTCGATGGTCGGCGAGACCAACCGGGCACCCTTCGACCTGCCGGAGGCCGAGGGCGAGCTGGTGGGGGGCTTCCACACCGAGTACTCCTCGCTGAAGTTCGCCCTGTTCTTCCTCGCCGAGTACGTCAACATGGTCACCGTCTCCGCGCTGGCCACGACCCTGTTCCTCGGCGGCTGGCGGGCACCCTGGCCGCTGTCGCTGTGGGAGGGCGCCAACGAGGGCTGGTGGCCGGTGCTGTGGTTCACCATCAAGGTCCTCCTCTTCCTGTTCGTATTCATCTGGCTGCGCGGCACGCTGCCGCGGCTGCGCTACGACCAGTTCATGCGGCTGGGCTGGAAGGTCCTCATCCCGGTGGCGCTCGGCTGGCTGCTCCTGGTGGCCACCGTGCGCGCCCTGAACACCGAGTACGACTTCGACATGCGCCAGGTGCTGATCTACGGCGGCATCGCGGCGGCGGTCGTCATCGGGCTGACCTTCGTCTGGGACCTGCTCGCCGCCCGCTCGGAGCCGGTGGACGACGAGCCGGACGAGTTCGACCCGATGGCCGGCGGCCACCCGGTGCCACCGATGCCCGGCCAGAAGGTGCCGGCCCTGACCGCCGCGCCCGCGACGACGTCCGGGGACAGTGCTGTCACTGGCGACGAGGAGGACGAGCGCTGATGCAGCTCCCCACCCAGCTCAAGGGGTTCGGGGTCACCTTCTCGACGATGTTCAAGAAGGTCGTCACCGAGCAGTACCCCGAGGAGAAGAAGCCGACCGAGCCGCGCTTCCACGGCCGGCACGTGCTCAACCGGCACCCCGACGGGCTCGAGAAGTGCATCGGCTGCGAGCTGTGCGCGTGGGCCTGCCCGGCCGACGCCATCTACGTCGAGGGCGCCGACAACACCGAGGGTGAGCGCTTCTCGCCGGGTGAGCGCTACGGCCGCGTCTACCAGATCAACTACCTGCGCTGCATCTTCTGCGGCCTGTGCATCGAGGCCTGCCCGACCCGGGCGCTGACGATGAGCAACGAGTACGAGCTCGCCGACAACAGCCGGGCCAAGCTCATCTACGAGAAGCAGGACCTGCTCGGGCCGCTGCTGCCCGGCATGGCGCCCGCTCCGCACCCGATGGTCGAGGGCTTCGACGAGCAGGACTACTACCGCGGCAAGGTGTCGCGCGCGACGCCGGAGCAGGAGCGGTACGTCGCCGAGCGCCCCACCGAGCCGGCCGGGGAGGGCTGATGACGTCCGGCACCCTGCTGGCCGCTGCCGCCGGCACCAGCACCGGGACCGGCGAGGCGGTCGTCTTCTGGGTCCTCGCCCCGGTCGCGGTGCTGACGTCGCTGGGCATCCTCTTCAGCCGCAAGGCGGTCCACTCGGCCCTGCTGCTGGCGGCCACGATGCTCTGCCTCGCCATGCTCTACCTGGCGCAGGACGCGCCGTTCCTCGGCGTCGTGCAGGTGGTCGTCTACACCGGCGCGGTCATGATGCTCTTCCTCTTCGTGCTCATGCTGGTCGGCGTCGACTCCGGCGACAGCCTGGTCGAGACGCTGCGCGGCCAACGGGTCGCCGCCGTCATCGCCGGCCTCGGCTTCGGGGTGCTGCTGATCCTCGCCATCGGCAATGCGACGGTGACCAACATCGGCCTCGAGGAGGCCAACGCCGACGGCAACGTCGTCGGCCTGGCCAACCTGATCTTCTCCCGCTACGTCTTCGCCTTCGAGGTGACCAGCGCCCTGCTCATCACCGCTGCCCTGGGCGCGATGATCCTGGCCCACCGCGAGCGGCACGAGCAACGGCCCTCCCAGCGTGAGCTCTCCGTCGAGCGCTTCCGCGGCGACTCCTACCCGGCGCCGCTGCCTCCGCCCGGCGTCTTCGCCCGGCACAACGCCGTGGACACCCCGGCTCTGCTGCCGGACGGCACGCCGGCCGAGACCTCGGTGTCCCCGGTGCTGGTCGCGCGCGGCGACGTCCGCCCGGCCCCCGGCGAGCTCGGCTCGGCGACCGACCTGGCGCGGCGGGAGGACGACGAATCATGAACCCGATGAACTACGTCTTCCTGTCGGCGCTGCTGTTCTCGATCGGCGCGTCCGGCGTGCTCCTGCGCCGCAACGCGATCGTCGTGTTCATGTGCGTCGAGCTGATGCTCAACGCGACCAACCTGGCCTTCGTGACCTTCGCCCGCATGCAGGGCAACCTGGACGGCCAGGTGATCGCGTTCTTCGTCATGGTCGTCGCGGCCGCCGAGGTCGTCGTCGGCCTGGCGATCATCGTCACGATCTTCCGCACCCGTCGCTCGGCCTCGGTCGACGGCGCCAACCTGCTCAAGTACTAGGGGTGCGACGATGATCGCGACGACCTCGACCGTCCTCGCCGCGGCCGAGACCGGGTCGGTGGCCGATGCCACCGGGGTCCTGTCCCTGACCTGGCTGCTGATCGCGCTGCCGCTGGCCGGAGCAGCGATCCTGCTGCTCGGCGGGCGCCGCACCGACGCCTTCGGCCACCTGCTGGGAACGGCCACCGTGGTCCTCGCCTTCGCGATCGGTCTGCTGCAGCTCATCGCCCTCCTCGGCCGGGACTCCGACGACCGGGCGGTCGGGCAGGAGCTCTACACCTGGATCTCCGTCGGCGGCTTCGACGTCGACGTGGGCTTCCAGCTCGACCAGCTGTCGATGTGCTTCGTGCTGCTGATCACGTTCGTCGGCGCACTGATCCACATCTACTCGATCGGCTACATGGAGCACGACCCCGACCGCCGGCGCTTCTTCGGCTACCTGAACCTGTTCGTCGCCGCCATGCTGCTCCTGGTGCTGGCCGACAGCTACCTGGTGCTCTACGTCGGGTGGGAGGGCGTCGGCCTGGCGTCGTACCTGCTGATCGGGTTCTGGAACCAGAACTCGGCGTACGCCGCGGCGGCCAAGAAGGCCTTCGTGGCCAACCGGGTCGGCGACTTCGGGCTGTCCGTCGCGATCATGATCATGTTCGCCCAGTTCGGCGGCGTGAGCTTCGACCAGGTGTTCGGCCGGGCCGACGGGGCCAGCGAGGGCGTGCTCACGGCGATCGGGCTGATGCTGCTGCTCGCCGCCTGCGGCAAGTCGGCTCAGTTCCCGCTCCAGTCCTGGCTCGGTGACGCCATGGCCGGCCCGACGCCGGTCTCGGCGCTGATCCACGCGGCAACCATGGTCACCGCCGGCGTCTACCTGATCGTCCGCAGCCACGCGATCTTCGACGCGGCACCGGACGCCCAGCTCGTCGTCGTCATCGTCGGAGCGGTCACGCTGGTGTTCGGGGCGATCATCGGCTGCGCCAAGGACGACATCAAGAAGGCGCTCGCCGCCTCCACGATGAGCCAGATCGGCTACATGATGCTGGCCGCCGGCCTCGGCCCGGTCGGCTACGCCTTCGCGATCTTCCACCTGCTCACCCACGGCTTCTTCAAGGCCGGTATGTTCCTCGGCGCCGGCTCGGTCATGCACGGCACGCACGACCAGATCGACATGCGCCGCTTCGGTGCCATCTCGACGGTCATGAAGATCACCTGGGTGACGTTCGCGGTGGGCTGGCTGGCCATCATCGGCTTCCCCGGGCTGTCCGGCTTCTGGAGCAAGGACGCGATCATCGAGGCGGCCTTCGTCGGCGACGGCTGGCGGCCATGGGTGTTCGGCCTCACCGCGCTCATCGGTGCCGGCATCACGGCGTTCTACATGACGCGGCTGTTCGCCATGACCTTCCACGGCAGGCGGCGCTGGACCGACGACGTGCACCCGCACGAGTCACCGCTGATCATGACCATCCCGCTGATGATCCTCGCGGTCGGCTCGGCCTTCCTCGGTCTGCTGCTCGGACCGACCGGCGCGATCACGTCGTGGCTGGAGCCGGTGGTCGGCGAGCACGCGGAGGAGGACCCGGTGGTCGCGGTCCCGGTCCTGACCTCGGTGACCGTGCTGCTGGTGCTCGCCGGCGCCGCCTTCGCCTGGATGACGTACGCCCGTCAGGCGGTCCCGGCGGTCGCCCCGCGCGGCTCCGTTCTGACCCGCGCCGCCCGGCAGGACCTCTACCAGGACACCGTCAACGAGTCGCTGCTGATGCGGCCGGGGCAGTACCTGACCCGGCTGCTGGTCTACGTCGACAACCGGGGCATCGACGGGGCCGTCAACGGCCTCGCCGCCCTGATCGGCGGGACGTCGGGGCGGGTCCGGCGGCTGCAGACCGGGTTCGTCCGCTCGTACGCACTGTCGATGTTCGCGGGAGCCGCCGTGCTGGTCGGCGCCATGCTGCTGGTGAGGCTCTGACGTGACTGACTTCCCCTGGCTCACCGTCCTCGCTCTCATCCCGCTGCTGGGTGCCCTGCTCGTGGCCGCTCTGCCCGAGCGGCTCGAGCAGGTCGCCAAGCAGGTGGCCCTCGGCTTCTCGCTGATCACCCTCGCGGTCCTCATCGCGATGGCGCTGCAGTTCGAGTCCGGCACCCAGGGCTTCCAGTTCGAGGAGGTCCACGAGTGGATCCCGCAGTTCGGCGTGAGCTACGCGCTCGGCGTCGACGGGATCGCGCTCGTCCTCATCGGGCTGGCGACCGTGCTGACCCCGGTCTGCATCCTCGCCTCGTGGCACGACGTCGACGCAACCCGGCGCAGCGTCAAGGGCTACTTCGCGCTGCTGCTGCTCCTCGAGACCTTCATGGTCGGCGTCTTCGCCGCGACGGACGTCTTCCTCTTCTACGTGCTGTTCGAGGCCATGCTCGTCCCGATGTACTTCATCATCGGGTCCTACGGCGGCCCGCAGCGGTCGTACGCCGCGGTGAAGTTCCTGCTCTACAGCCTCTTCGGCGGTCTGCTGATGCTGGCCGCGGTCATCGGCCTCTACGTGGTCTCCGACGGCGGCCCGCAGGCCTTCCTGTTCGAGAACATGCTCGACACCGACATGGGCACGAGCACCGAGCGGCTGCTCTTCGTCGGCTTCTTCATCGCCTTCGCGATCAAGGCGCCGCTGTGGCCCGTCCACACCTGGCTGCCCGACGCGGCGGCCGAGTCGCCCCCGGGCGGTGCCGTCCTGCTGGTCGGCGTGCTCGACAAGGTCGGCACCTTCGGCATGATCCGGTTCTGCCTGCCGCTGTTCCCCGACGCGTCGCAGTGGGCGGCGCCGGTCGTCATCACGCTGGCCGTCATCGGCATCCTGTACGGCGCGCTGCTCGCCATCGGCCAGACCGACATGAAGCGGCTGATCGCCTACACGTCGATCTCGCACTTCGGCTTCATCGTGCTGGGCATCTTCGCGATGACGACCCAAGGACAGTCCGGCGCGACGCTCTACATGGTCAACCACGGCTTCTCGACGGCGGCGCTGTTCCTGATCGCCGGGTTCCTGATCAGCCGTCGCGGGTCCCGCCTGATCGCCGACTACGGCGGCGTGCAGCGGGTGGCGCCGATGCTCGCCGGGACGTTCCTGGTGGCCGGCCTCTCCTCGCTCGCGCTGCCCGGCCTCTCGACCTTCGTCAGCGAGTTCCTGGTCCTCGTCGGCACGTTCACCCGCTACGAGGCCGCGGCGATCATCGCGACCGGCGGCATCATCCTGGCCTCGCTCTACATCCTGCTGATGTACCAGCGGACCATGACCGGTCAGCCCAACGAGCACACCTCCAAGCTGGCCGACCTGGACGTACGGGAGGCGTGGGTGGTCGCCCCGCTGATCGCCGTCATCATCGCCCTCGGCTTCTTCCCGCAGCCCTTGCTGGACGTCATCAGCCCGGCCGTCGACCGCACCATGCAGCAGGTCGGCGTCGAGGACCCCGCGCCCGAGGTGCCTGCCGCGGAAAGGAGTGTGCCGTGACCGGGTCGACCGTCCTCGCCGCGACGTTCGAGTCGCCGTCCGTCGAGTACCGGCTGCTGATGCCGATGCTCATCGTCTTCGCCGTGGCCCTGGTCGGCGTGCTGCTCGAGGCCTTCATGGGCCGCACCTGGCGGCACGAGACCCAGCTCGGACTGGCGCTCGTGGGGCTGGCGGCGGCCTTCGTCTCCGTCGTGTCGCTGGCGGGGGAGCAGCAGGTGGCCGCCATGGGGGCGGTGGCCATCGACGGCCCGACGCTGTTCCTCCAGGGCACGATCCTGCTGCTGGCGATTCCCGGCGTCCTGACCGCAGCGGAGCGGCAGACCGACGAGGGGGGCGTCTTCGCCCCGACCGGCTCGTCCATGCCCGGCTCGCGCGCCGAGCGGACGCTCACCGAGACGGGCGTCACCCAGACCGAGATCTTCCCGCTGCTGATGTTCGCGGTGGGCGGGATGCTGCTGTTCCCGGCCTCCAACGACCTGCTGACGATGTTCGTCGCGCTCGAGGTGCTGTCGCTGCCGCTCTACCTCCTGTGCGGGCTGGCCCGCCGGCGGCGTCTGCTCAGCCAGGAGGCGTCGCTCAAGTACTTCCTGCTCGGGGCCTTCTCCTCGGCGTTCTTCCTGTACGGCGTCGCCCTGCTCTACGGGTACGCGGGGACGGTGTCCCTGTCCGGCATCGCTGACGCGGTCAGCGCCGAGACGGGCAGCGACGCGCTGCTGCTCACCGGCACCGCCCTGGTGGCGGTCGGCCTCCTCTTCAAGGTCGGCGCGGTGCCCTTCCACTCGTGGACGCCCGACGTCTACCAGGGCGCCCCGACCCCGATCACCGGCTTCATGGCGGCGTGCACGAAGGTCGCCGCGTTCGGCGCCCTCCTCCGCGTCTTCTACGTCGCCGTCGGCGGGCTGGCCTGGGAGTGGAAGCCGGTCATGTGGGGCGTGGCGATCCTGACCATGGTGGTCGGCTCGGTCGTCGCGATCACCCAGACCGACGTCAAGCGGATGCTCGCCTACTCCTCGATCGCCCACGCCGGCTTCATCCTCACCGGCCTGGTGGCGACCGACGCGGTCGACTCCGAGGGCAACCTGGCCGGCATCTCCAGCGTCCTCTTCTACCTCGTCGCCTACGGCTTCGCGACGATCGGCGCGTTCGCGGTCGTGACCCTGGTCCGCGACTCGGCCGGCGAGGCGACCCACCTCTCCCAGTGGGCCGGCCTGGCCCGGCGCTCACCGGTCACCGCCCTGGTCTTCACGTTCTTCCTCGCCGCGTTCGCCGGCATCCCGCTCACCGGCGGCTTCACCGGGAAGTTCGCCGTCTTCAGCGCGGCATGGGACTCCGGCGCCGAGCCGCTCGTCATCGTCGGTGTGCTGATGAGTGCTGTCGCGGCCTTCTTCTACTTCCGGGTCATCGTGCTCATGTACTTCAGCGCCCCTGCACCCGAGGGGCCCTCCGTCGTCGTTCCCAGCGCCCTGACCACCGTGACCATCGCCCTCGGCGTGGCGGTCACGCTGCTCCTCGGCGTCTACCCGACCCAGGTGCTGGAGCTGGCCGGCCAGGCCGCGCAGTTCGTCCGCTGATGACACAGCCCTCCGGTCCCTTCGGCGCAGCGTCGGGCGACGCCGCGCTGGAGGCGTCGGTCCGCTCGGGGCTCGCCTCGGTCGAGGCGTTGCTGCACGAGACGGTCAAGAGCGACCTGGACTTCGTCACCCGGGCCTCGCGACACCTCGTCGACGCCGGCGGCAAGCGCTTCCGGCCGCTGCTCGTGCTGCTGGCCGCCCATTTCGGCGACCCGGAGGCACCGGGGGTCGTGCCGTCCGCGGTCGTCGTCGAGCTCACCCACCTGGCGACGCTCTACCACGACGACGTCATGGACGAGGCCGACGTGCGCCGCGGCGCGGTCTCGGCCAACGCCCGCTGGGACAACACGGTCGCGATCCTCACCGGCGACTTCCTCTTCGCCCGGGCGTCGGACCTCCTCGCCGACCTGGGTCCCGAGGCGGTGCGGCTCCAGGCGCGCACGTTCGAGCGACTGGTCACCGGCCAGATCCGCGAGACGGTCGGCCCGGTCGACGACGAGGACCCGGTCGACCACTACCTCTCGGTGCTCGCCGACAAGACCGGGTCGCTGATCGCGACGTCCGGCCGGTTCGGGGCGATGCTCTCCGGCGCCGACGAGACGGCGGTGGACGTGCTCACCAACTTCGGCGAGCGCATCGGCGTGGCCTTCCAGCTCTCCGACGACCTGCTCGACGTCACCTCCGAGACCGCCGTGTCGGGCAAAACTCCCGGCACCGACCTGCGCGAGGGCATCCCGACCCTGCCCGTGCTGCTGGCCCGCAGAGCGGCCCGTCCGGAGGACGAGCGGTTGCTGGCTCTGCTCGAGGGGGACCTGGCCGCCGACGCCGACCTCGCCGAGGCCCTGGGGCTGCTGCGGGCCAATCCGGCGGTCCCGCAGGCCCAGGACGAGGTCCGGCGCTGGGCCGCGGAGGCCCGGGCCGTGCTCGCCCCGCTGCCCGAGGGCGCCACGAGGGACGCGCTGGCCGCGCTCTGCGACCAGGTCGTCGGCCGCGCGGTCTGAAGTTCGGCCCGGTCCCGGCCGCAGGCTGCTGTGCCGCCCACGTCTGGACGGCGAGCCCCGGGGTAGGCGTCCGGCATGACGAACCAGCCTGACGACGCGACGACCGCCGACGACGCCGCAGAGGCGGTGATCGAGGATGCGACGGAGGACCTCGTGACACCGCCGCGCCTGCCGGACGAGGACGGTCCGGACGCGCCGACCGTGGACTCGGGTGGTGGTCCCCAGGGCGGCGCCGCGGACGACCGCTCGTGACCCGCTCCTCGACCCGGTCGCCGACCGTACCCCTTGTCTCTGCCGTCAAGCTCTCCCTGACTGACTGAACACTCAGTAGGATCGGGGAGCTGCGGGATCCCGACAACAGGCGGGCAAGGTCGGCGATGATCAAGACCACTCCGTTCCACGAACGGCTCGACCAGCTCAACACCACGAAGCGGTGGGGCCACTGGTCCGGCTACCTGTCGGCCCTGAAGTACCAGATGTCGCCCAAGCAGGAGTACTTCGCGATCCGCAACAGCGCGGGCTTCTTCGACACCTCGCCGCTGTACAAGTTCCGGATCACCGGCCGTGACTCCGAGCGGCTGCTGGCGGGGGTGATGACCCGCGACATCCGGACCTGCCGGCCCGGCCGCGCGCAGTACACGGTCTGGTGCGACGACCGGGGGTTCGTTCTCGAGGACGGCGTGCTCTTCCGGCACTCGGCGACCGACTTCCTGCTCACGGCGGCGGAGCCGAACCTCGGCTACCTCAGCGACCTCGTCGGGCGCCTGGACGTGACGATCGAGGACGTCACCGACCACTACGGCATGCTTGCCGTGCAGGGCCCGAGGTCCCGCGAGATCCTCGCGAAGGTCGCGCCGGGGATCGAGGGGCTCCGGTACTTCGAGCACACCGACACCAAGATCGGCAGCGCGGCGGTGACGGTCTCGCGCACCGGCTACACCGGTGACCTGGGCTACGAGGTCCGGGTGCCGCGGGACGACGCGATCGGTGTGCTCGACGCCGTGATCGAGGCAGGCCAGGGCCATGGTCTCCGGCCCTTCGGCGAGGAGGCGCTGCTGATGAGCCGCATCGAGGCGGGCCTGGTCCTCATCAACGTCGAGTTCTCGTCGAGCCGGCTCGCCTACACCGACCACGACCGCATCACGCCCAAGGAGCTCGGCTTCGGCTGGATGCTCAAGAGCATCGACGACGACACCCGCCCGTTCATCGGGCGGCAGGCGCTGCGCCGCGAGCTGGCCGAGAAGACCTCGCGCTGGGCCACCGTGGGCCTGGTGCTCGACTGGTTGGACTACGACCGGGTCTACAACCGGGCCGGTCTCGTCCCCCCGAAGGACGAGACCCCTCTGGACTACGAGTCGATGCTGTACGACGACGTCGGCGAACGGGTCGGCTACGCCACCAGCCTGATGTACTCACCCGTGCTCCAGCAGCACATCGCGATGGCCCGGGTCCGGCCCGACCTCGCCTCCGCAGGCACCCGGGTGAACCTCGAGCTGACCATCAACCACCACTACGAGACGGTCGCGGCCGCTGTCACCAAGCTGCCGTTCTTCAACCCGCCCAGGAAGACGGCCTGACATGGCACCCGCGACCAGGGCGTACGACGCCATCATCGTCGGCGGCGGGCACAACGGCCTCGTCAACGGCGCCTACCTCGCGAAGGCCGGCCTGCAGGTGCTCATCGTCGAGCGCCGGCACCTCGTCGGCGGGGCGGCCATCACCGAGGAGCTGCGCCCGGGGTTCCAGTTCACCTCGTTCTCGTACGCGCTGAGCCTGCTCCGGCCGGACATCGTCCAGGAGCTCGAGCTCGTCAAGCACGGCTTCATGCCGATCCTCATGCCGTCGTCGTTCGCCCCCATGGAGAACGGCGACTACCTCCTGCTCGGGCAGGACCGCGACGAGAACATCAAGGAGATCACCCGCCACTCGTCGCACGACGCCGACGCGATGGACCGGTACGAGTACGACGTCGAGCGTGTCTGCCAGGTGGTCAAGCCGCTGCTCGACAAGGTGCCGCCCAACGTCTTCGGCAAGTCGCCGCAGGACCTGGCTGAGACCGCGGACCTGCTGAAGCACCTCGGCGGCGTCGACCAGAAGGTGCTCCACGACCTGGTGCGGCTGATCACGGGCAGTGCCGCCGACTTCCTCGACGACTACTTCGAGAGCGACATCCTCAAGGGCTACATCGCGTCCTCCGGCATCATCGGGACCAAGGTCGGGCCGATGTCGCAGGGATCCGGCCTGGTGCTGCTGTACCACTCGCTCGGCGAGCACGACGGGCACTTCGGCGCCTGGTCGTTCCACAAGGGCGGCAACGGCGGCTTCACTCAGGTGCTCGCGCGCGCAGCTCAGGCGTACGGCGCCGAGATCATGCTGAACGCCCCCGTGGCGTCGGTCATCACCAGGAACGGCGCAGCCGTGGGCGTCGCCCTCGAGGACGGCACGGAGCTCACGGCGCCGACGGTCGTCAGCGCCCTGGACCCGCGACGCACCTTCACCCAGCTGGTCGAGCCGCGCGAGCTGCCCAGCGAGCTGGTCGAGAACATCGACCGCCTGCGGTTCCAGGGCACCTCCGCGAAGGTAAACTTCGCGCTGGACGGAGCTCCGCGCTACCCCGCGCTCGGCGACAGCACCGACCAGTACTACGGGTTCGTCAACATCGGCCCGACCATGGAGTACCTCGAGCGGGCCTTCGACGACGCGAAGTACGGGTGGTACAGCAAGCGGCCCTACATCGACTGTGCCATCCAGTCGTTCGTCGACCCGGACATGGCGCCTCCCGGCAAGCACGTCATGTCGTGCTTCGTGCAGTACGCGCCCTACCACCTCAAGGGCAGCGACTGGGACACCGAGCGGGACCGCTTCGCCGACACCGTGCAGGCGACGCTCGAGTCGTTCTTCCCAGGCTTCGGCGACCTCGTGCTGCAGCGCGAGGTGCAGACGCCGCTCGACATCGAGCGCACCGTGGGTCTGACCGAGGGAAACATCTTCGCCGGCGAGTTCTTCGCGCCGCAGATGTACTTCTTCCGGCCGGCTCCGGGATGGAGCCAGTACCGCACGCCGATCGACGGCTACTACCAGTGCGGCTCCGGCACCCACCCCGGCGGCTGCGTCATGGGTGCTCCCGGCAAGCTGGCCAGCCAGCAGATCCTCCGGGACCTCAGGACCCGCGTCGGCGAGGCCGACTGACCGGGCAGCACCTCGGCACCGAGGCGCTCGTCAGTCGCCCTGCTGCAGCACGCCGAGGAAGTCGGCCGCCCAGGCGGCGACGTCGTGCTCGCGCACCCGGCGCCGCATCGACCGCATCCGCCGCCGCGACTCGGCGGGCGACGCCTCGACCGCGCGCATCACGGTGTCCTTGAATCCCTCGATGTCGTGCGGGTTGATGCCGTAGGCCGCCGTGAGCTCGTCGGCAGCCCCGGTGAACTCGCTGAGCACCAGTGCGCCGGTCTCGTCGAAGCGGCAGGCGACGTACTCCTTGGCGACCAGGTTCATGCCGTCTCGCAGCGAGGTCACCAGGAGCACGTCCGCGGCGAGGTAGAGGGCGGCCATCTCCTCGCGCGGGTAGGCGTGGTGCAGGTAGTGCACGGCCGGGTGCCCGAGCACGCTGTGGTCGCCGTTGATGCGGCCGACCGTGCCCTCGACCTCGTCGCGCAGCACCTGGTACTGCTCGACGCGCTCGCGGCTCGGGCTGGCCACCTGCACCAGCACGGCGGACGGCGGGCCGAGCCGTCGCTCGCGCAACAGCTCGCCGTAGGCCTTGAGCCGGTGCAGGATGCCCTTCGTGTAGTCGAGCCGGTCGACGCCGAGCAGGACGGTCTGCGGGTCGCCGAGGGCGGTCCTGATCTCCTTGGCCCGTGCCTGCACGTCGTCCCGGCGGGCGACCTCCTCGAGGCTCGCTGCGTCGATGGAGATGGGGAACGTCCCGGCACGGACCCGGCGGCTGCCTTCGGAGCCGGCCGTCACCCCGGCGCCCTTCGTGCTGCGGCCGGCCGCCCTCCTGGCGGCCCGCAGGAAGTTGGTGACGTCCTGCTGGCGCTGGAAGCCGACCAGGTCGGCACCCAGCAGCCCCTCGACGATCTCCGAGCGCCACGGCAGCTGCGCGAAGATCTCGTAGCCGGGGAACGGGATGTGGTTGAAGAAGCCGATCCGCAGGTCGGGTCGGGCCCGGCGCAGCATCGCGGGCACCAGCTGCAGCTGGTAGTCGTGCACCCAGACGGTCGCGGCGTCGGCGGCCTCGGCCGCGGCAGCCTCGGCGAACCGCTCGTTGACCACCAGGTAGGCCTTCCACCACTGCCGGTGGAAGACCGGCGGCGCGATCACGTCGTGATAGAGCGGCCACAGGGTGGCGTTGGAGAAGCCGGCGTAGTAGTCCGCGACCTCGCTCTCGGAGAGGCCGACCGGCACGAGGTGCATGCCGTCGGCGTCGAACGGGTCGTCGGCTTCGCCCGGCGCGCCCGACCACCCGACCCAGGCACCGTCGCCGGCCCGCATGACCGGCTCGAGGGCCGCGACCAGCCCACCCGGGCTGGGCCGCCAGTGGACGTCGCCGTCCAGCTCCTCCACCCGGTCGACGGGCAGGCGGTTGGCAACCACGACGAAGTCATGCATATCCCCCTCACCCTACGGTCACCCCGCTCCAAGCCGGGGTGACCGTCGGCGCCGAATGCATCCACGCTCGGCCCGCGCAACTGCGCGGGGAGGCCGGAGCTCACGACGATCAGGCCGCGGACGCTCAGTAGCCGCCGCCGACGCCCGTGTCGTCGTCATCCGTGGTCGTGATCTTCGAGCCGGAAGGGGAGATGACCCACCAGAGCCCGCCGGAGAGGTTCGTGCCCTGACCGGTCGCCTTGCCGGGCCCGGAGTCCGCGGCGTAGGTGTAGGCCGGCCACCCGTCGACCGTCAGCTGGGTGGTGCCGTCGTCGCGGGTGATGGTCGACAGCTCCGCCGTCACGTCCGCCGCGTGGCTCACGGTGCCGGACGCCTCGGCGACCGGCCAGTACTCCAGGCAGCTGCCCGTGCAGGTCGACGTGCCCGGCGAGTCGGCGTCGAACACGTACAGCGTCATGCCGTTCGCGTCCACCAGGACGTCGCCGTACTCCGTGTCGCCGGTCCGGACGGTCTGCCCGCCGCCGGCCTTCTGTGCGGCCTGGGTCGAGGCGGAGGGGCTGTCGGCGTCGTCCGAGCCGCCGTAGCCCGACCCGCCGCCGCACGCGGCGAGCAGGAGCCCGGCAGCGAGTACGCCAGCTGCCCCGGCGAGCCGGCTGCCTGACCTCGAGACGTGGATCGACATGGTGTTCTCCGTTCGCTGGACTGTGTCGTCCAGGTACACGGAGCGACCACCGTGGGTGGTTCATCCGCCGCCGCCGTCGTCATCACGATCAGGCCAGGATCTCGACCGACTCCGGTCCGGGCTCGGGCTCCCGGCGGGTCGAGCGCCGTCGGTGGCGCAGGCTGTCGAAGGTGAGCAGGGCGAGGGCGGCCCAGATCAGCGTGAAGCCGGCGAGGCGCGACGCGGGCATCGGCTCCTGGTAGAGCAGCACGCCGAGGAGGAACTGCAGGACCGGCGTCAGGTACTGCAGCAGGCCCAGGATGCTCAGCGGGACCCGTCGGGCGGCTGCCGCGAAGAAGATCAGCGGCACCGCGGTCACCACTCCAGCGGACGCGAGCAGCAGCCCGTGCCCGACCCCGGAGTGCCCCAGCTGACCGTCGCCGCGCAGCTCCAGCGCGACCAGGAAGCCCAGCGCCGGCAGCGCGATGACGGCGGTCTCGACGGTCAGCGACTCCAGGGCGCCGACGTATGGGCCGACCTGCTTCTTCAGCAGGCCGTACGTCGCGAACGACCCGGCCAGTCCCAGCGCGATCCACGGCGGCCGGCCGTATTCGACGGTCAGCACCACCACCGCGGCCGCACCGACCGCGACCGCCGCCCACTGCAGCCGGCGCAGCCGCTCGTGCAGGACCAGCACGCCGAGCAGGACCGTCACGACCGGGTTGACGAAGTAGCCCAGCGACGTCTCGACGACGTGCTCGTTGTTGACGCCCCAGATGTAGAGCGCCCAGTTGGCGGCGATCAGGACGGCCGCCAGCGACAGCCTGACCATGGTGGCCCGGTCGGCGAGCAGGGGCTGGACCCACTCCCACCGGCGGCGGACGGTCAGGACGACGAGCACGAAGACCAGGGACCAGACGACCCGGTGGGCCATGATCTCCACCGCCCCGGCCGGCTCGAGCAGCGGCCAGTAGAGCGGGAAGAGCCCCCAGATCAGGTAGCAGGCGACGCCGTAGAGGAGCCCCCGCCGAGCCTCCGTGCGGGGCTCGTCGGTCAGGACACGGTCCAGGTGTCCGAGCCGGCCAGCAGCGAAGCCAGGGCGTCGTCCCCGCTGCCCGGGGTGGTGCCGGGCTGCTGGCTGCGCTCGATCTGCTCGCGCATCAGGTCGTCGTAGACCGGCCGGTCGATGTCCCGGAAGACGCCGATCGGGGTGCGGGCCAGCGAGATGTCCGCCAGCCGGCTCAGGTCGAACGCGTGGGACGGGTCGTCGGCGTGCGCGTCGTGCACGACGAGCTCGGCCGGGTCGACCGAGGCGACGTCCACGACCTTGAGCGCCTGGTCGTGGTCACGGACGACGCCCTGGCCGCTGTCGGCGCCCCAGGTGATGGGCTGCCCGTGCTCGAGCCGGATGGTGAAGTCGTCGCGGGTGCCTGGGTCCTTGAGCGGCTCGAAGGCGTTGTCGTTGAAGATGTTGCAGTTCTGGTAGATCTCGACCAGCGCCGTGCCGCGGTGCGCCGCTGCCGCCTGCAGGACCGACGTCAGGTGCTTGCGGTCCGAGTCGATCGAGCGGGCCACGAAGGACGCCTCGGCCCCGAGTGCGAGCGACACCGGGTTGAAGGGCGAGTCCAGCGAGCCCATCGGCGTGGACTTGGTGATCTTGCCGAGCTCGGAGGTGGGGGAGTACTGACCCTTGGTGAGGCCGTAGATCCGGTTGTTGAACAGCAGGATCTTCAGGTTCACGTTGCGGCGCAGCGCGTGGATCAGGTGGTTGCCGCCGATGGACAGCGCGTCGCCGTCACCGGTCACCACCCACACGGACAGGTCGGGCCGCGACGCCGCCAGGCCGGTTGCGATCGCCGGCGCGCGGCCGTGGATCGAGTGCATCCCGAAGGTGTCCATGTAGTACGGGAAGCGCGACGAGCAGCCGATCCCCGACACGAAGACGATGTTCTCGCGCGCCAGGCCGAGCGTCGGCATGAACGACTGGACGGCCGCGAGGATCGCGTAGTCGCCGCAGCCCGGGCACCAGCGGACCTCCTGGTCGGTCTTGAAGTCCTTGGCCGACTGCTTCTCGGGAGCCTTGGGCACCAGCGACAGCGACGGGTAGGGCTGGTTCGGAACGGCGCTCACTGAAGGTCCTCGATCACGTTGGTGATGACGGTCGCGAGCTCCTCCGCCTTGAAGGGCAGCCCACGGATCTGGTTGTAGCCGATGGCGTCGACGAGGTACTTGGCGCGGACCAGCATTGCCAGCTGGCCGCCGAAGCCGTAGCCGAGGTTCATCTCCGGGACGAGCACCTTGTCGTAGCGGCGCAGAACCTCGCCCAGGTCGGCCGGGAAAGGGTTGAGGTGGCGCAGGTGCGTCTGGGCGACCACGCCGCCGGCGCTGCGCACCCGTCGGCAGGCGGCGCCGATCGGGCCGTACGTCGACCCCCAGCCCAGGACGAGCACCCGGGCGTGCCCCGACGGGTCCTCGACCTCGAGCGGCGGGATCGTCGCGGCCACCGCCTCGACCTTGGCCTGCCGGGTGCGGACCATGAAGTCGTGGTTGGCCGGGTCGTAGGAGATGTTGCCGGTGATGTCGGCCTTCTCGATGCCGCCGATCCGGTGCTCCAGCCCGGCGGTGCCCGGGACGGCCCACGGCCGGGCCAGCGTCTCCGGGTCGCGCAGGTAGGGCTGGAAGACCGGCTGGCCGTCCTCCTCGCCGTTGGGCTCGGTCGCGAAGGCCACCCGCAGGTCGGGCAGCTCGTCGACGGTCGGGACCAGCCACGGCTCGGAGCCGTTGGCGAGGTAGCCGTCGGAGAGCAGGATGACCGGCACCCGGAAGGCGGTCGCGATCCGGGCCGCCTCCAGGGCGGTGTCGAAGCAGTCGGCGGGCGAGCGCGGCGCCACGATCGGCACCGGTGCCTCGCCGTTGCGGCCGAACATCGCCTGCAGCAGGTCGGCCTGCTCGGTCTTGGTCGGCATGCCGGTCGACGGACCGGCGCGCTGCACGTCGACGACGATCAGCGGCAGCTCCAGCGACACGCCGAGCCCGATCGTCTCGGCCTTCAGGGCCAGCCCGGGGCCCGAGGTCGAGGTGACCGCGAGCGAGCCGCCGTACGCCGCGCCCAGCGCCGCACCGACGGCCGCGATCTCGTCCTCGGCCTGGAAGGTCCGCACGCCGAACCGCTTGTGCTTGCTCAGCTCGTGCAGGATGTCGGAGGCCGGGGTGATCGGGTAGGAGCCCAGGAAGAGCGGCAGTCCGGTGCGCTGCGAGGCGGCGACCAGCCCGTAGGACAGGGCGAGGTTGCCGGAGATGTTGCGGTAGGTCCCGGTCGGCAGCCGGGCCGGCTTGATCTCGTACGACACCGAGAAGTCCTCGGTCGTCTCGCCGAAGGACCAGCCCGCCTCGAAGGCGGTGAGGTTGGCCTGCATGATCGCCTCGTTGCGGGCGAACTTGGCCTTGAGGAACCGCACGGTGCCCTCGGTCGGGCGGTTGTAGAGCCAGGAGAGCAGGCCCAGCGCGAACATGTTCTTGGCGCGCTCGGCCTCCTTCTTGGTGATGTCGAAGCCCTTGAGCGCCTCGACCGTCATCGAGGTCAGCGCGATCGGGTGCACGTTGTAGGCCTCGAGGGAGCCGTCCTCGAGCGGGTTGGCGGCGTAGCCGACGCGGGTCAGGTTGCGGCCGGTGAACTCGTCGGTGTTGACGATCACGTCGGCGCCCCGGGCGAGGTCGCCGAGGTTGGCCTTGAGGGCCGCCGGGTTCATCGCGACCAGCACGTCCGGCCGGTCCCCCGGCGTCATGATGTCGTGGTCGGCGAAGTGCAGCTGGAAGGCCGAGACGCCGGGCAGGGTCCCGGCCGGCGCCCGGATCTCGGCGGGGAAATCGGGCAGCGTCGACAGGTCGTTGCCGAACGACGCGGTCTCCGTCGTGAAGCGGTCGCCGGTCAGCTGCATCCCGTCACCGGAGTCGCCCGCGAACCGGATGATCACCCGGTCGCGCTGCTCCACGTGCTTCGCTGGTGGCACGCCTCCCAGGTTACGTCAGCGTAGGTTGCAACGCCCCCTAGACTCCGGCTTGCGCCGAGATCGACGAGCGAGATCGAGGAGGCAGCAGCGGTGGACGGCTTCTACGGCGGCTACGCCCTGGTCGGGCTGGTCCTGCTGGTCGGCGTGGTCTTCGTGACCGTCGCGTTCACGGCCAACCGACTGCTGGCGCCGTCGGTGCCGGGCGTCGGCAAGTCCCTGACCTACGAGTGCGGGGTCGACCCGGTCGGCGAGGGCTGGGCGCAGAGCCACGTGCGCTACTACGTCTACGCCTACCTCTACGTGATCTTCGCCGTCGACGCGGTCTACCTCTTCCCGTGGGCGACGATCTTCGCCGCGCCGGGCTACGGCGTCACGACGCTGGTGGAGATGTTCGTCTTCATCGGGTTCCTCGCAGTCGGCCTGCTCTACGCCTGGCGCAAGGGGGTGCTGACGTGGTCGTGAGCGGCGCCGTCGACCTGCCGTCGCCATCAGTCGGCCCCCCGTCGGTCGGGGCGCTGCAGCGGGCGGCCCCGGAGCCGATGCGGCTGGTCCTCAACTGGGGGCGCCGCTACAGCTTGTGGGTGTTCAACTTCGGCCTGGCCTGCTGCGCGATCGAGTTCATCGCCTCGTCGATGTCCCGCCACGACTTCATCCGCCTCGGCGTGATCCCGTTCGCCCCGGGGCCGCGGCAGGCCGACCTGATGGTCGTCAGCGGCACCGTCACCGACAAAATGGCGCCCGCCGTGAAGCGGCTGTACGACCAGATGCCCGAGCCCAAGTACGTCATCTCCTTCGGGGCGTGCTCCAACTCGGGCGGGCCCTACTGGGACTCCTACTGCGTGACCAAGGGCGTCGACCAGATCGTCCCGGTCGACGTCTACGTGCCTGGCTGCCCGCCCCGCCCGGAAGCGCTGCTGCAGGGCATCCTCAAGCTGCAGGAGAAGATCGCCGGCGAGTCCCTCGCCGACCGCTACCACCCCACCCCGGTGCGCGGCCCGATCACCACCGTCCCGGTCGGTGACGAGTGAGCATCCCCGCCGAGGTGGACGTCGCGCCGGAGGCGTGGGTGGCCGAGGTCACGGCGGCCCGTGACCGCGGGTTCGACTACTTCGACTGGCTCACCGCGGTCGACCAGCTCGACGACACCGACGCGCCCGGCTTCGACGTGGTGACCCACCTGTGGTGCCTGGAGCGGCGCGAGCACCTGCTGCTGCGGACCCGGGTGCCCTCGGCCGAGCCGGTCCTCCCGACGGTGACCGGTGTCTTCGCCGGCGCGGCCTGGCACGAGCGTGAGACCTACGAGATGTTCGGCATCGACTTCGCCGGCCACGTCGACCTCCGGCCGCTGCTGCTGCCCGACGGCTTCGAGGGGCACCCGCTGCGCAAGGACTTCGTGCTCGCCGCGCGGGCGGCCAAGGCCTGGCCGGGAGCCAAGGAGCCGGGTGAGTCCGACGCCGACGCCCACGGCGGTGCGTCGCCCGGACGGCGCAAGACCCGGCCCCCCGGCGTGCCCGACCCCGCGGTGTGGGGACCTCGCCCGGACGGGCTGCCGGACGTACCCGCCGAGCCGTCGGACGAGGGGGCGGACGGGGCGTGACCGAGGCGCTCGAGGTGGTGCTGCGCATCGTGCTGGTGCTCGGCGCGTTCCTCGTGCTGCCGCTGCTCGTCGGGCAGACCGAGCACAAGGCGATGGCCCACATGCAGAGCCGGCTCGGGCCGATGTACGCCGGCGGGTTCCACGGCTGGGCCCAGCTGGTCGCGGACGGCGTGAAGTTCGCCCAGAAGGAGGACGTGGTCCCGGCGGCGGCGGACCGCACCGTCTTCAAGCTCGCGCCGGCGGTCGCGCTGATCCCCTACCTGGTGGTCCTGGTCGCGATCCCGGTCGGGCCGGACTGGGTCGGGCACGACCTCGACGCCGGCCTCTTCTTCGTCCTCGCCGTGATGGGCATCGGCGTCCTCGGCTCGCTGATGGCCGGCTGGGCGAGCGCCAACAAGTTCTCGCTGCTCGGCGGCCTCCGCTCGGCCGCCCAGCTGATGGCCTACGAGCTGCCGTTCATCCTGGCCGCGGCGTCGGTCGCGATGGCCGCGGGCACCCTGTCGCTGCCCGCGATCGTCGAGGCGTGGGAGCCGTGGTGGCTGGTCTGGCAGCTGCCGGGTGCGGTCGTGTTCTTCGTGGCCGGGCTGGCCGAGCTGCAGCGCCCGCCGTTCGACATGCCGGTCGCCGACTCGGAGATCATCTTCGGCGCCTACACGGAGTACACCGGCCTGCGCTTCGCGCTGTTCCTGCTCGCGGAGTACGCCGGCATCGTCGTGCTGTCGGCGCTCACGACGGTGCTCTTCCTGGGCGGCTGGCGGGGCCCGTTCGTCGACGAGCTGCCGGCGCTCGGTGTCGTGTGGACGCTGGTCAAGACGATGGCACTGGCCTTCGTGGTGATCTGGCTGCGGGTCGCCTACCCGCGGCTGCGTGAGGACCAGCTGCAGCGGCTGGCCTGGCAGGGACTCGTGCCGCTGGCGCTGGGCCAGCTGGCTCTCACGGGGGTGGTGGCGGTGGTGGTCGCGTGAAGATCCCGGGTGCAGGGCTCGCCAAGGGCCTCGCCGTCACGATGCGGACGATGACCCGCCGCTCGGTCACCGGGCAGTACCCGGACGTCAAGCCGGAGCTGCCGCCGCGAAGCCGCGGGGTGATCGCCCTGCTCGAGGAGAACTGCACGGTCTGCATGCTGTGCGCCCGTGAGTGCCCCGACTGGTGCATCTACATCGACTCGCACAAGGAGACGATCCCTGCGCCGCCGGGTGGCCGCGAGCGGCAGCGCAACGTCCTCGACCGCTTCGACATCGACTTCTCGCTGTGCATGTACTGCGGCATCTGCATCGAGGCCTGCCCCTTCGACGCGCTGTTCTGGTCCCCGGAGTTCGAGTACGCCGAGCTCGACATCCGCGACCTCACCCACGGCAAGGAGCGGCTCGGCGAGTGGATGGCGACCGTCCCGCCGCCACCCGCGCACGACGACAGCGGCGTACGCCCCAAGGAGCTGGAGTCGGCTGCCGCGGCGCTGGCCAAGACGGCGGCCGGAGCCGGGCCGGAGCGACCGTCCCGGCACGGTCGTGAGGCCGAGGCAGCCGCGCCGGCTCCGGCCGAGCCCGTGGAGCCGGCTCCGGCCGAGCCCGTCACGCCCGAGGTCGCGGCGCCGGAGGCGCCGCCGACCGGCCGGCGCTCGCTGGGTGGGGTGGTCTGGGCGCCCGAGGAGGACGAGCGGTGACGCTGGTCGAGGCGCTGTTCGGCCTGCTCGGTGTCGTCGCGCTGGGGTCTGCGCTGCTGGTGGTCACCACCCGGCAGCTGGTGCACGCCGCCCTGTGGCTGGTCGTGTGCCTCGGCGCGATCGCCGGCTGCTACCTGCTGCTGTCCGCCGAGCTGGTCGCCTGGGTGCAGGTGCTGATCTACGTCGGCGCCGTCGTCGTGCTGCTGCTGTTCGGCCTGATGCTGACCCGGGCGCCGATCGGGGTCTCGGCCGACCTCGACGCGCCACCGATGCAGCGGGTCGCGGCCGCTGTGGTGGCGCTCGGCCTGGCGGGGATCGTCGTCGTCTCGTCGGTCGACGCCTTTCGGGGCGAGCGGATCGAGCTGTCGTCCGACGACGTCGGCGGCTCGTCGGCGGCGGCCGGCGAGGCGGTCTTCCGCAGCTGGGTGCTGCCCTTCGAGGTGCTCTCCGTGCTGCTGCTGGCGGCGCTCGTCGGGGCGATCGTGCTGTCGCGCCGGGACATCGGCGCGGCGGACCCCTCCGGCGGCGGCCACGGGGACGGGCGCTGATGCCGCTGCTGTTGCCGGTCGTGCTCGCCGGCCTGCTCTTCTCCATCGGGGTCTACGGCGTGCTGGCCCGCCGCAACGCGATCCTCGTGCTGATGTCGGTCGAGCTGATGCTCAACGCGGTCAACATCAATCTGGTGGCATTCGACGTCTGGCTGCGCGACGAGCTGCTGGCCGGCCAGGTCTTCACGCTGTTCGTCATCACCATCGCCGCCGCCGAGGTCGGTCTCGGCCTGGCGATCGTGCTGCTGGTCTTCCGGCAACGCGAGACGTCGTCCCTCGACCAGCTCACCGAGCTGCGCGAGCCCGAGCCGGAGGCCGTCGCCGCGACCGACGCAGAGCCGGTGCAGGAGAAGGCGTCGTGATCCCGGCCTATCTCGCCCTGGGCGCGCCTTTCCTGGCTGCCGTCGTCGGGTTGCTCGGCGGGCGCACCTGGCCGCGGCTGGTGGTGCCGGTCGCGGTGGCCGGTGCCTCGGTGGCCTTCCTCTCTGCGCTCCTGCTCGCCGGCCGCTCCCTCGCGGGCGACCTCTACGAGAGCGCCCGGCTGGCGGACGTGCCCACCGGCGGACCGCCGATCGGCGTCGACCTCCGCGTCGACGGGCTGGCCGCGGTGGTCTCGGTCGCCGTCTGCGCCGTGGCGCTGGCCGTGCAGGTCTACTCGATCGGCTACCTCAAGGGCGACCCCCGCTACTCGTCGTACGCCGCGCTGGTCTCGCTGTTCACCGCCGCCATGCTGCTCGTGGTCTTCGCCGACGACCTGATGGTGCTGCTGGTCGGCTGGGAGGTGATGGGCGTCTGCTCCTACTTCCTGATCGGCCACCACTGGGAGCAGGAGGGCTCGCGCGCGTCGGCCGTCAAGGCGTTCGTGACGACACGGCTCGGCGACGTCGGCTTCCTCTTCGGCATCTTCCTGGTCGGCACCACCGTCGGCTCCTTCAGCATGGACGCCGCCGTCACCACCGCAGCCGTCGAGAACGGTCGCGTTGACCTGCCCGGCACCCTGTCCACCGACGTCTGGTCGGGCCACACCGCGACGATCGCCACCCTGCTGCTGCTGTGCGGGGTCGTCGGCAAGTCGGCGCAGTTCCCGCTGCACACCTGGCTGCCCGACGCGATGGCCGGCCCGACGCCGATCAGCGCGCTGATCCACGCCGCCACCATGGTCGCCGCGGGCATCTACCTGGTCGCGCGACTGTTCGACGTCTTCCTGCTGGCCCCGGCCACCCTCGCGGTGATGGCGGTGATCGCCTGCATCACGATGCTCGGCGGGGCGATGGCGGCGCTCGGCCAGGACGACATCAAACGGGTGCTCGCCTACTCGACGGTGAGCCAGCTGGCCTACATGCTCGCGGCGCTCTCCGTCGGCTCGGCCGTGGCCGCCGAGTTCCACCTGCTCACCCACGCCGCGTTCAAGGCGCTGCTCTTCCTGGCCGCCGGCGCGGTCATCCACGCGGTCGGCACCAACCTGATGCCGGACATGGGCGGGCTGCGCCGGCTGATGCCGGTCACCTTTCTGACCATGACGCTCGGGCTCGCTGCCCTCGCCGGCGTCCCGCCCCTGGCCGGGTTCTTCTCCAAGGAGGCGGTGCTCGGCGCGGCCGAGGAGACCGCCGTCCACCACGAGGGCCCGGCTTACGCGTGGACCGGCTGGCTGGTCCTCGTCGTGGGTCTGCTGACCGTCGCGGTGACCGCGGCGTACGTCGCCCGGCTCTGGCTGATGACGTTCTTCGACCGGCCGCGCAGCCCCGTCGCCGCGCACGAGTCGTCGCCGGTGATGCGCTGGCCGCTGGTGCTGCTCGCCGTGCCGACGGTGCTGCTCGGGCTGGTCGGCCTGCGCGACGAGTGGCTCCCGGACTGGGCGGCGACGACTGTCTCGGCCCTGGGCAGCACCCCGTCGCTCGTGACCGAGCAGCCGGACATCGCGCAGGAGACTCTGCACGTCGGACCGGTCACCTCGGCCCTGTCGGTGGCGCTCGCCGTCATCGGCGCCTTCGCGGTCTGGCTGGTGTGGCGGCGCGCGCCCGCAGCCGACCCCACCGCGCAGCTGCGTCAGCGCCGCGCCTTCGAGCACGCCTTCTTCGTGGACGACTTCTACGACCGGGCGTTCGTGCAGCCGGTCCGGGTCGCCACCCGCGCCGTCGGGTGGGCCGACGACGCCGTCGTCGGCGAGGCGGTGCGCGACACCGGCCAGGGCACCGGCCGGCTCTCCGAGTGGGTCAGCCGGGCCCAGGGCAGCACCGTGCAGGCCTACCTGACGGGGCTGCTGGCGGGCGTGCTCCTGCTCGTGGCCGGGGTGGTGACCTTCGCGTCGTGACCGACCTGCTGCTGCCCCTGCTCCTCGCCTTGCCCGCTGCCGGCGCGCTGGGGCTGCTCGTCGCACCGCCGCGCCGCGCGGAGCGGCTCGCCGTGCGCTTCGGGCTCGCGGTGACCACCGCGACCTTCGCCGTCGCCGGCTGGGCGGTCGCCGCCGACGCGGCCACCGATGTGGAGTGGGTGCCGACACTCGGCCTGCGTCTCCACCTCGGCGTCGACGGCGTCTCCTCGCCGTTGTTGCTCCTCACCTGCGGCCTGACCGCGCTCTGCACCGCCTACCTGCTGCGCGTACGCCCCGAGGCCGGTCGGCTGCGTGCCCTGGTCGGGCTGATCCTGCTGCTCGAGGTCGGCATGGTCGGCACCTTCGTCGCCCTCGACCTGCTGCTGTTCTTCGTCTTCTTCGAGGTCGTCCTGGTGCCGATGTGGTTCGTCATCGCGCAGTGGGGCGACGACTCGGTGCCCGGCGACCGGCGGCGCGCCGCCAACCTGTTCATCCTCTACACGCTGCTCGGCAGCGTCGTCATGCTCGTCGGCATCCTGCTCGTCGGCAGCCAGGCCGGCACCTTCGACATGGTCGAGCTCGCCGACCGCCAGGGCGCCGACATGTCACGCGGCATCCAGGTGCTCGCCTTCCTCGCGCTGGGCCTCGGCTTCGCCGTCAAGACACCGATGTGGCCGCTGCACACCTGGCTCCCCGACGCCCACACAGCGGCGCCGACGGTCGGCTCGGTGCTGCTGGCCGGCGTGCTGCTGAAGATGGGCACCTACGGGTTCGTCCGGGTCGCGCTGCCGGTCGCCCCCGAGGGGGCCGAGGTGGTGGCGCCCTTCCTCGGCGCCCTGGCGGTCGTCGGCATCGTCTACGGCTCACTGGCCTGCCTGGCCCAGACCGACCTCAAGCGGCTGATCGCGTTCTCCTCGGTCAGCCACATGGGCTTCGTGCTGCTCGGCATCTCGACGTTGACGCCGGTCGGCGTCAACGGTGCGCTCTACGCCAACATCGCGCACGGCCTGATCACCGGTCTGCTCTTCTTCCTCGTCGGTGCGATCAAGGACCGGCACCACACGGCGTCCATCGCGGTGCTCGGCGGCGGGCTGTACGAGCGGATGCCGCGGCTCGGCGGCCTGCTCGCCTTCGCGGCCGTCGCGAGCCTGGGCCTGCCCGGGCTGGCCGGTTTCTGGGGCGAGATGCTGGTGCTGCTCGGCGCGTTCGACCCTGCGACCGAGCTCAACCGGCCCTACTACCTCGTCCTGATGGCGCTCGCCGGCCTGGGTGTCGTCCTCACGACGACGTACTTCGCGTCGATGCTGCGCCGGGTCGCGCAGGGCACGAGCTACCAGGCCTGGCGCGACGCCGTGCTGATGCGTGACGCGAGCCGGTTCGAGCTGCTGGTCTGGGCGCCGGTCGTGGCGCTGGTGCTCGTGCTGGGGCTGTGGCCGGGCTGGCTGCTGGACGCCAGCGACCCGGTGGTCCAGACGCTGCTCTCAGCCCAGCGGGTGATCGTCGGTTGAGCGTCGTCCAGGACATCGACTACCTCGCCGTCGCGCCGCCGCTGGTGGTGGCGCTGGTGGCGGTGGCGGTCGTCGTCGTCGACGCCCTGCTCCCGGCGGCCCGGCGCGCCGTCACCGGCTGGCTGGCGTTGGGCGGGCTGGTCGTCGCCGGCGCGTTGCTGGTCCCGCTCGCAGGTGACCGCCGCGAGACCTTCTGCGTCGGCGGCGGCGGGCTGGTGCTGCCGTCCTGCTCGTACGTCGTCGAGGACCTCACCCTCGTCTTCCAGGCGCTCGTCGTGGCCGGTGCGGCAGTCGTCGTGCTGCTGTCGATCGACACGGTGCGCGACGACCGGCTGCCGTCCGGCGAGTACTTCTTCCTGCTGCTCGCCTCGGTGACCGGCGCCCTCACCCTGGCGGCGGCCCGCGACCTGCTCACCCTCGTCGTGGCACTGGAGGTGGTGTCGCTGCCCGCGTTCGCCCTCGTGGCGCTGCGCCGCGACGACCCTCGGGCGGGCGAGGCGGCGCTGAAGCTGTTCTTGGTCTCCGTCGTGTCGACCGCGGTGATGCTCTTCGGTCTGAGCCTGGTCTACGGCGTCACCGGCCACGTGCACCTCGACCGCATCGCCACCGCGCTCGACGTGCCCGGCGACCGGACCGCGGTGCTCGTGCTCGGCGTGACGCTGTCTTTGGCCGGCTTCGGCTTCAAGGTGGCCGCGGTGCCGTTCCACTTCTGGGCGCCGGACGTCTACCAGGGGGCGGCCGTCCCGGTGGCGGCGTTCCTGTCCGTCGTCTCCAAGGCGGCCGGCTTCGTCGGCCTCGCGGTGCTGCTGACTGAGGGCTTCGCGCCCTACGCCGACGTCTGGGGACCGACGATCGCCGTCGTCGCTGCGCTCACGATGACTGTCGGCAACCTCGCGGCGCTGCGCCAACGTCACGCCGTGCGCCTCCTCGCGTGGTCGTCGGTGGCGCAGTCCGGCTACATGCTCGTCCCGCTCGGTGCGGCGACCGTCGGCGAGGTCGACGCGGTGCTGCCCGCGACCGTCGCCTACGTCCTCGCGTACGGCGTCATGAACCTCGGCGCGTTCAGCATCGTCACGCTGGTCGGCCGGCACCGGCCAGCCAACGATCTCGAGGACTACCGCGGGCTGGCCCGCACCGAGCCGCTGTCGGCCTTCGCCCTTGCGTTCTCCCTCGCCTGCCTGGCCGGGCTGCCGCCGGGCCTGCTCGGACTGTTCGCCAAGGTGGTCGTCTTCCAGGCGCCGGTCGACTCCGGGGCCGGCTGGCTGGCCCTGGTGATGGCGGTCAACGTGGTGGTCGGGCTCTTCTACTACCTGGCATGGGCGGCGCTGATCTACGCGCGCCCCGCGGGCGACCCGGCGCAGGGCCCGCCGTCGTACCGCATCTCGTGGTCCGACGGTGTGGCCATCGGGATGACCCTCGGTGCAGCAGTCCTGCTCTCGGTGCTGCCGGACACCATCCTGCGGTTCGGGTGACCGGGACTCTCGGCGACTGGGGCTCTCGGCGACGTCCACAGATCCGCCGCAGGGCTAGTGGCGGCGACCGGACACCTGGTAGTATTCGAACATACGTTCGAGTTATGCGGGCGGTGGGTGGGGTGACCGAGGCGGCGGGGTCAGCCGGTGCCCTGGCGCTGGCCGAGCCGGCCTGGTGGCCGCCCGACTGGGCGCTGGCGCCGGAGCCGGTGCTTCCCGCGGACCCGTTCGAGGGCTGGGAGCCGGTGCTGCCCGAGGAGCCGGCCGGTCTGTGGGACCACCTGGCCGAGGTCCCGGACGACCGCGATCTGATCGACGGCGTCGACCGGGCCGACCTCGACCGTCTCCGGCGCCTCGACCATCTCCTGCGCCTCGACCGTGTGCGGGTCGCCGACCAAGCGGCGGCCGTCGACCGGGTCGAGACCGCGGACCGGGTCGCGACCGGGGACCGGTTCGCGAGGGCCGAGGGGGAGGTGTGCGCGGATCCGGCGGTGATGGTGGCGCGGGTGGCTGAGGGCGTCGACGTTCATGGTGAGCCGGTCGGCCTGGTGGCGGCGGTCACCGTGCTGGCCGGGATCGACCCGCAGGTGCTGGACGGCGCGGCGAGGGTGGACTTGATCCGCGGCTGGGAGCGGGTGCTGGCGATGGTGGCCGGCGAGCAGCAGCGTGCCCTCGCGTCGGTGGCGGAGGCGACCGCGTCCTTCGGGCTGCCCGGCATCGAGGCCCGCCACGAGGTCGGGGCTGCGCTGCGACTCGCGCCGGGCACCGCGGCGGAGCGCACCGAGGTCGCGCTGGCGTTGACCGAGCGGCTCGGTGACACGCTGGCCGCGCTGGCCCGCGGGGAGGTGTCTGGCGGTAGGCGGCCGACCTGGCGGTTGCGGTGCGCGAGCTGCCCGACCCGCTGGCCGCCGCCGTGCAGGCCCGGGTGCTGCCCACGATGGCCGACCGCACCGCCGCCGAGTCCCGCCGCGCGGTGCAGGCCGCGGTCGTCACCGTCGACCCGGACGGCGCTGCCCAGCGCGCTGCGCAGGCCGCCAGGGGCCGCCGGATCGACCGCCTCGGGCAACCCGACTCGATGGCCTCCTGGGCGATGTCCATGCCGGCGCACCTCGAGGGCGACATGTGGGCCGAGGTGACCCGCCGGGCCCGGGCATCCAGGGCCGCCCTGCGCGCCGCCGGCGACGACGTCGGCACCGGCCTGGACACCCTGCGCGTCGACTCGGTGATCGACGCCCTGCTCGGCCCCGGTGCCGCCGCCCGCCTCATCCGCCAGCTCGAGACCGACGAGGGACAGACCAGATTCGATGCTGCGGTCCGCGACGGCTCCGCCGGTGACGGGGCGACGGTGGACGCGGCGGTGCTGGAGCTGCTGCGGGCCAGCGTGGGCGGTCGGTCGTCCCGGTACCTGCCGCGGTGCTCGTGCGGCGGCAAGCAGGTCGCCGCGGTCGTGCTGGATCTGCCCACCGCCCTCGGGCTGGCCGCCAACCCCGGCGTGATCCCCGGCTACGGCGCCGTCCCGGCCGGGCTGGCCCGGGCGATGGCCGCCGACCGGGACTGGGTCCGCTGGACCACCGACCCCGGCACCCGCCAGGTCATCGACCGCGGCGCGCGAACCTACCGGCCCTGCGCGGACATGACCGCCTTCCTCGCCGCCCGGGACCGGGTCTGCGGCTTCCCCGGCTGCTCACGCCGGGCCCAGGACTGCGACTGGGACCACGTCGTCAACTTCGGCCGGCCCGACGGGCGGACCGTCGCGATCAACCTCGGCCCCCTGTGCCGCCAGCACCACAACGCCAAGACCCACGGCCGCTGGACGCTGCGCTACCACCCCGACACCGGCCTCAAGACCTGGACCAGCCCGCTGGGCCGCACCTACACCACCGGAACCGACCCACCGCTCAGCTGACGCGCAGCACCCGCTCACCTGACGACGGCGGCGGCTTGCCGCTCACCTGATCTCGGCTTGACCGGTGCGGGGAGCTGACTGCTCACCGGACCGGCGCCTGCCCGCCGTGAGCACGCGTTCACGTGCGTGCGGCGGGAGATGGGACGATCGGGTCCCGGGAACGGCGCGCTCCTGGGAGGCGTTGACCGGTCGGAGACCCGACCCCTGCGGAGGAACACGTGCACCGCCACGCGAACGGCGTCAAGACCGCCGTCCTGCTCGCACTCATGTCCGGCTTGATCCTGCTCGTCGGGCAGTGGCTCGGCGGCACTGCGGGGCTGACGATCGCGTTCGTGATCGCCTTGGTCACCAACGGCATCGCCTACTTCTACAGCGACAAGATGGCGCTGCGGTCGATGCGGGCCCGCCCGGTCAGTGAGGCTGAGCAGCCCGCGATGTACCGCATCGTCCGCGAGCTGTCGACCGCCGCCCGCCAGCCGATGCCCCGCCTCTACGTCTCGCCCACCAACGCGCCCAACGCGTTCGCGACCGGGCGCAACCCCCGCAACGCTGCGGTCTGCTGCACGGAGGGGATCCTCGGCCTGCTCGACGAGCGCGAGCTGCGAGGCGTGCTCGGCCACGAGCTGGCCCACGTCTACAACCGCGACATCCTGATCAGCTCTGTGGCTGCCGGGCTGGCCAGCGTGATCATGTACCTCGGCTACATCGCCTGGCTGGTGCCGATCGGCCGCAGCAGCGACGACGACGGTCCCGGCCCGCTGGGCGCCCTCGCGGTGCTGATCCTCGGCCCGGTCGCGGCCGGCCTGATCCAGATGGCGATCAGCCGGTCCCGCGAGTACCAGGCCGACGCCTCGGGCGCCCAGGTGACCGGCGACCCGCTCGCCCTGGCGAGCGCGCTGCGCAAGCTGGAGATGGGCACCCGTGCCCTGCCGCTGCCGCCCGAGCCGAACCTGCAGACCACCAGCTCCCTGATGATCGCCAACCCGTTCCGCCGCGAGGGCATGTCGAGCTTGTTCTCGACCCACCCGCCGATGGCCGAGCGGATCGCCCGCCTCGAGCAGATGGCCGGCTACCAGCGCTGACGTCAGTCGGTGAGCACCCCGACGTGCCCGCCCGACCCGGCGCCGCCGGCCCACCTGACCGACCAGGTGCCGGTGCCAGAGGTGTCCTCGTAAGCGCCGGAACCGTCCACGACGGTCCAGTCGGAGGTCACGCGGAACGGGTTGCCGAACGACGAAGGCGATGCGTGCAGCAGCCAGTTCGGGTTGGGGCCGCACAGCAGGGCGTCGTCGTGCGCGATGACCAGCTCGCCGCTCCCGTCCACCAGCGTCACGACCTCCACGGTGTCGTAGAGCGCGCACCCCTGGTCGAGCAGCAGCCGCTGGTCGGTCGGGTACTCCACCCGGCTGACAGCGGCCCGACCATCGAAGGTGCCGATGCCGCAGACGTAGTAGACGGTGCGGTCACAGTCCACGCCTTGGGCCTGCAGCAGGCCGTTGACGAACGCGAACTCCGACGTGACGGTGGCCGCCGACGCAGTCGACGGCGTGCCGACCAGGAGTCCGAGGACCAGCGCACCGGGAAGGAAGAGCCAACGATTCATGCCGTCCCCCTGACGAAGAGTCGATGTAGGGACGACGCCCTCGGGCGGTCGATGGTTCGCCGGCTCTTACCTCATCGGTAGTTGACGAACTGCACCGCGAAGTCGAGGTCGGCGCCCTTGACCATCGCCTGGACCGCCTGCAGGTCGTCGCGGCTCTTCGACGACACCCGCAGCTCGTCGCCCTGGATCTGCGCCTTGACCGACTTCGGGCCCTCGTCGCGGATCAGCTTCGAGACCTTCTTGGCGTTCTCCGACGAGATGCCCTGCTCGATCTCGCAGACCAGGTAGTACTCCTTGCCCGACAGTGTCGGGTCGCCCTTCTTCAGCGACTTCAGCGAGATGCCGCGTTTGATGAGCTTGGTCTCGAAGACGTCGAGGATGGCCTTGACCCGCTCCTCGCTGTTCGCCTCCATCCGGATCGCCTCGCCGGACCACTTGATCGACGCCCCGACGTTCTTGAAGTCGAAGCGCTGCGAGATCTCCTTGGCGGTCTGGTTCAGGGCGTTGTCGACCTCCTGGTGGTCGACCTTGCTCACGATGTCGAAGGACGAGTCAGCCATGCGCGGCACGGTATACGACGCGGTCAGCCCAGGTCCGGGCCGACGGCCTCACCGGCCTGGGCCTCTCCACCGTGCGCGGGCTCCTTCAGCTCGACGAAGACGGTGTGGGTCGGGCTGTCTCCGGTGTTCTCCCCGCTGTGCTGCTGCGCGGGCAGCCAGGTCGCGAGCCCGGCCGGGACCTCGACGTCGCGGGTCCCACCCTCGTGGTGCAGGCGGCGCCGGAACGACGACAGGGTGACCATCACGCTGTCGGGGTGGCCGTGCGGGCTGGTGCGTGCTCCGGGGGAGTCGACGTACTCCAGGACGCGCACCCGGTCGTTCTCGAACACGACGCGGTACTTGTCCGGGTCGGTGACGACCGGGTCCTGCTCGACCTCGTCGCTCATGGGAGCAGTGTCGACCAGCAGACCTCGCCGGCGCGAGTGCCTGTCGCCCGGCCAGCCCCTAGACCAGCCGGCGCGACGTCGCCCATCGGGTCAGCTCGTGCCGGTTGGACAGCTGCAGCTTTCGCAGCACAGCGGACACGTGGGTCTCGACGGTCTTGACCGAGATGAACAGCGCCTTGCCCACCTCCTTGTAGGTGTAGCCGCGCGCGATCAGCCGCAGCACCTCGCGCTCGCGCTGCGAGAGCCGGTCGAGGTCCTCGTCGACGGTGGCGACGTCGGTCGTGGCAGCGAAGGCGTCGAGCACGAACCCGGCGAGCCGGGGCGAGAACACGGCGTCCCCGTCGGCGACCCGGCGCACGGCACCGGCCAGCTCCGGCCCGGTGATCGACTTGGTGACGTACCCGCGGGCGCCGCCGCGGATCACGGAAATGACGTCCTCCGGGGCGTCGGACACGGAGAGGGCGAGGAACCGTACGTCCGGCAGCTCGGCGACCAGCGCCGCCAGGACGGCCCGCCCGCCGCCACCGGGCAGGTGGACGTCCAGGAGCACCACGTCGGGCCGGGTCGCCCTGATGACGGTGATCGCCTGGTCGGCGTCCTCGGCCTCCCCGACGACCTCGACGGCGTCGCCCAGCTCGGCCCGCACGCCGCTGCGGAACATCCGGTGGTCGTCGACGAGCACCACCCGGACGGCGGTGTGGTCGGTCATGACGGGCTCCTGTCACGCGGCATCTCTAGCTGCACCTCTGTCCCCTCGCCCGGCTCCGAGGTCACGATCGCGCGGCCACCGTGCCGGGCCATCCTGCCCACGACCGACTGGCGCAGGCCGAGTCGGTCCCCAGGGACCGTGTCCGGGTCGAAGCCCGGTCCACGGTCGCGGACGAACACGGTGACCTGCTCGGGCTCGACCTCGGCGTACAGCGAGACCGGCGCACCCTTCGCGTACTTCGCCGCGTTGACCATCGCCTCGCGGGCCGCGTCCCGCACCGCGACCAGCCGGTCGTCGAGCGGGCAGTCGCCGACGACCACGACCTCGATCGCGACCCCGTGGGCGTCCTCGACCTCGGCGGCCGCCGCCTCGAGGGTCGCGCCGAGCTGCGTGGAGCCGCCCGGTCCACCGACCGGCCGGTAGAGCCAGCCGCGCAGCTCCCGCTCCTGCGAGCGGGCCAGCCGGGCGACCTCGCGCGGGTCGTCGACGTGACGCTGGATCAGCGTCAGCGTGTGCAGCACCGAGTCGTGCACGTGGGCGGCCACCTCGGCGCGCTCCTGCTCGCGGATCCGGGCACTGCGCTCGGCGCTGAGCTCGCGCGCCATCCGCAACCACCACGGACCGCTCACCAGGGCGATCCCGACAGCCACCACGGCGGCGGCGACCAGTCCCCCGACCGCCCCGCCGCCGTTGGCCGGGCCGGCCAGGATCGCGGCCGCCCCCAGCAGCACCAGCGCAAGCCCCACCCCGGCCCGGAGCATGCCCGGCCCCTGGGAGGTCGCCGTCGCCTGCCGCCAGCGCTCGCGGGCGTCGTCGTCGGCCTGCCGCCACAGGATCGCGACGCCGAGGCACACCGTCACGAGGGGCACCGTGAGACCCGGGTTCAGCCCGATGCCCAGGGCGGTGAGCAGCAGCACCAGGCCGACGGCCAGCGAGCCCAGCGCCAACAGCATGGTGAGGTCCCGGCCGCGCTCGCGCGGCTGCCCGGCCGGCTCGTACGGGCTCTGCGGGGCGAAGACCCAGAACAGCCCGTAGGCGACCACGCCGGCCCCACTGGCGGCGGTGAGCACCACGAAGGCGATGCGCACCCACAGCACGTCGACGCCGAGGTGGTCGGCCAGGCCCTTGGCCACGCCGGCCAGCACCCGGCCGTCCGAGCTGCGGTACATCCGCCGCACCGGCAGGTCGCCGGGCAGCACGGGTGCCGCGATCGGCTCGGCGGGCTCACTCACTCCCCGATCCTCCTACGCGCGCGCGCGAGGCGCATCAGGGTCGCCGCCGGAGCCGGCGGTCAGGGTCCGCTCAGGGTGCGTCCAGGGGCGTCACCTGATGCGGCGCAGGCCGGCCGTGGACACGATTGGGCCCATGAGCACAGACGAGACCACCGCTCCTCCTCAGGGCCCGCCTCCCGGTTACGCCTCCGGCGCCGGCGCCCTCCCGCCGATCGCGACGCTGCGCCGCAGCCGCACCGACCGCAAGCTGGCCGGCGTCGCCGGCGGGCTCGGCCGGTACGCCGGCGTGGACCCGTTGATCCTGCGGATCCTCTTCGTGGTGCTGACCATCTTCGGCGGCTCGGGCATCCTGCTGTACGTCGCCGGCTGGCTCCTCATCGCCGACGACGGCGAGGAGGAGTCGCAGGCCCAGCGGATCGTCCGCGGCCACACCGACGGCTCGACCGTGTCCACGGTCGTCTTCGGCAGCGTCGTGCTCATCCTGGGGCTGGTATTCATGGGCGCGGTGCTCGACACCGGCCCCGGCCTCGGGGGGCTCGGCGCGCTGGTCGTCGTCGCGGTCATCGTGCTGCTCCTGTTGCGCAACGGGCAGCGGCCGGCCGCGGGAACACCCGGCCAGGTGCCGTACGGCCCGGTGCCCCCACCGGTCCCAGCCACCGGGCCGGGCGCCTTCGGGCAGACCACCGGCACCGCCTACACCGCGCCGACCGTCCCCGTGCCGCCCGGCCCGACCGCGCCCGTGCCGCCCGGCGCCGCCGTACCGCCGCCTCCGCCAGTGCCACCCCGGCCGCCGCAGCCACCGCGCGAGCGCTCGGTCCTCGGCGTCGTGACGTTCTGCTCGGTGTTGGTCGTCGTCGGCCTGATGCTGCTGTGGAACGTGGCGAACGACGGGTCCGCGGACGACTTCCGGGCGGTCGCGGTCTTCGGGACGGCCCTCGGGGTCACGGCGATCGGCCTGCTGGTCGGCGCCGTCGTGGGCCGGGCCCGCGGCTTGATCGTGCTCGGGGTCCTGCTGGCGCTCGCGACCACCGTGGCCGCGGCCACCGACCAGCGCCTCTCCGGCGGCGTCGGCGAGCGGGACTGGACCCCTCAGACGGCCGCCGCGGCCGAGAGGCCGCACCGGCTCGGCATAGGGGACGCGCTGCTCGACCTCACTCAGGTTCCACCGGGCAGCACGGTCGACACTGACGTCCGAGTCGGTGTCGGGAGCCTGACGGTGCTCGTTCCGTCGGACGCCGAGGTGACGGTCGACGCGGAGGTGGGCGCCGGCCACGCGATGGTCTTCGACCAGGAGGACGACGGGACGGACGTGGACGTGACAGCCAGCACCGAGCCCCGCGGTGGGCCGAGCGGCACCGTCATCAAGGTCGACGCCGAGGTCGGCCTCGGAGAGGTCAGGGTGGAGCAGCGATGAAGCGTCACGAGCTGGACTGGGTGTCCCTGATCGCCGGCGTGGTCTTCCTGCTGGTGGCAGTGACGCACCTGATCGGTGCCGCCGCGGGCGACGATCCCGACCTGCGGTGGCTGCTCCCGGCGATGCTGGTCGGGATCGGCCTGGCCGGCCTGACCGGTGCGCTGCGCAGCAGCCGGCCGCGTCCGGTGCCGGTCGGAGCAGGGCCGAGCACCCACGCCCCGAGCACCCACGCCCCGAGGAACGACGCCCCGAGGAACGACGCCCCGAGCGACGACGCCCCGAGCGCCCCGAGCGACGACACCCCGAGTGACGACACCCCGAGCGACGACACCGTGGTGCTCGAGGCGGACCGGGACCGACCGGACCCGAGGTGACCGCCGGTCCGGTTTGCCCGCCCCCCGGTGCCGTCGGATATTCTCGGCCACGCACGGCAGGTTGCCCGAGCGGCCAATGGGAGCGGACTGTAAATCCGTCGGCTTAGCCTACGAAGGTTCGAATCCTTCACCTGCCACCAGCCGAGAAGGGCCCCCTACCCCGGGAGGACACGGGTCGGGGGCCCTTTCTCGTCCCGGATCTCACCTGCTCGGTCGTGCGGAGAGGACTCGCGGCTCAGTGGTGGAAGCCGCTCGGCTGCTCCTCGTGCGGCATCGGGCCGCTGAGCCCGTCGAGCCACTCCACGGCGGTGACGAGGTCGCGCAGGAACAGGTCGGCCATGTCGTGGCTGAAGCCGTTGCGGACGACGACCCGCAGCACCGCGAGGTCCTCGCGGTTGGGCGGCATGGTGTACGCAGGCACCAGCCATCCGCGTTCGCGCAGCTTGCGGGACACGTCGTAGACGTCGTACTTCGTGACACCGGCGTTGATCGAGAAGCAGACGACCGGCAGGTCGCTCCCGTCGGTGATCACGTCGAACTCCGGCATCTTCTCCAGGCGCCGGGCGATGTGCAGCGCGACGTCCTGGCACGCCTGCTGGACCAGGCGGTACCCGTCCCTGCCGAGGCGCAGGAACTGGTAGTACTGCAGCAGCACCTGCGCGCCGGGCCGGGAGAAGTTCAGGGCGAAGGTCGGCATGTCGCCGCCGAGGTAGTTCACGTGGAAGACGAGGCCGTCGGGCAGGTGCTCGGTGTCCCGCCAGAGGACCCAGCCGACGCCCGGGTAGACCAGGCCGAACTTGTGCCCGGACGCCTGGATGGACACGACGCGGGGCAACCGGAAGTCCCAGACGACGTCGGGCTGCACGAAGGGCGCGATGAAGCCGCCGGACGCCGCGTCCACGTGGACCGGAACGGAGACCCCGCTGCTCGCCTCGTACTCGTCGAGCTTGGCGCAGATCGCCTCCACCGGCTCGTAGCTGCCGTCCATGGTCGACCCGAGGACGGCGACGACGCCGATCGTGTTCTCGTCGACGTACTCCAGCAGCCGGTCCTCGGTCAGGTGGAAGACGTCACCCTCGAGCGGAACGTAGCGCGGCTCGACGTCCCAGTAGTTGGCGAACTTCTCCCAGACCACCTGGACGTTGCCGCCCATGACGATGTTGGGCCGGTCCGTGGCCCGGCCCGCCGCCCGCCGGGCGTCCTGCCAGCGGCGCTTGAGCGCGAGGCCGGCGAGCATGCACCCCTCGGAGCTGCCCGTCGTCGACGTGCCGACGCTGTCGGCGACGTCGGCCGTGTGCCACAGGTCGGCGAGCATGCGCACGCAGCGCGCTTCGATCTCGGCCGTCTGCGGGTACTCGTCCTTGTCGACCATGTTCTTGTCGACGGTCGCCGCGTAGAGGCGGTCGGCCTCCTCGTCCATCCAGGTGGTGACGAAGGTGGCCAGGTTGAACCGGGCGTTGCCGTCCAGCATCACCTCGTCCATGACGATCTGGTACGCCGTCTGCGGGAGCATCTCGCTCTCTGGCAGCCGGTCCTTCGGCACCTGCAGCATCCCCGCCCGGGTGAACCGGGGGACCACCGTCAGGTCCTGCCCGGCGCCACTGTCCTTCTTCCAGACCGCCATGTCCGCCTCCAAGCCTGTGGCCCGGTCACGCTCCCAGCCGGAGGCGGCGTCGTCATCACCCGGTTCGGATGAGCCGCCGGCCGGTCGAGCGCGGTTTCGGGGCCCCCGGCGAGCATGTATCCTCGTCGGGCTCACGCCCCCTTAGCTCAGTCGGCAGAGCGTCTCCATGGTAAGGAGAAGGTCTACGGTTCGATTCCGTAAGGGGGCTCTGGACGGCAGCCCGCCTCGCACCCCGGTGTGCGGCGGCGGCCGACCCGGCGGAGTAGCTCAGCCTGGTAGAGCAAGCGGCTCATAATCGCTGTGTCGCCGGTTCAAGTCCGGCCTCCGCTACCGACGCCGCCCGGCGTCACCGCAGGACACCGCACGAACCTGCAAGACACGCAGGACACCGCAGGACACCGCAGGAAACCGCAGGACACCGCACGACCCGAACACCCGCAGCGACACGACTGCACCCGGCCCATCACGGGCCGCCCGACAAGGCTGGGAGAAGCCACCGTGGCCAAGCAGACCGACATCCGTCCGAAGATCACGCTGGCGTGCGTCGAGTGCAAGGAGCGCAACTACATCACGCGCAAGAACCGCCGCAACGACCCGGACCGGCTCGAGATCAAGAAGTACTGCCCGCGCGACCGCCGGCACACCCTGCACCGCGAGACCCGCTAGTCCGTCACGAGGTCACGGGCGCCAGGCCGTAGGGTCGCCGCCATGCCGATCGACCCGTCGTACGCCGGGCGGACCTACCCGCCGACCGAGCCCTACGCAGTCGGGATCGAGAAGATCCGCGAGTTCGCCGAGGCGATCGGCGACGCCAACCCGGCCTACCGCGACCGCGAGGCGGCCACGGCGCTCGGCCACCCCGACGTCATCGCACCGCCGACCTTCGCCTTCGTGCTGACCTTCCGAGCGACCCGGGTCCTGGTCGACGACCCCGAGCTGGGCATCGACTACAGCCGGGTCGTCCACGGCGACCAGCGCTTCGAGCACACCCGGCCGATCCACGCCGGCGACGCGCTGACTGTGACCGTCACGCTGGAGACCGTCCGCTCGGCCGGTGGTCACGACATGCTCACCTCGCGCAGCGACGTCGCGACCGTCGAGGGCGAGCACGTCGCCGCGGTCCGGTCCACGCTGGTCGTCCGGGGGGAGGGCTGATGGCCCCGTCCCCCGCCGAGGTCGAGGTCGGCACCACCGTCCCCGCGCAGACCTTCACCATCCGGCGCGCCGACCTGGTGCGCTACGCCGGCGCCTCCGGCGACTTCAACGTCATCCACTGGA